>JAQXEE010000020.1 GCA_029251005.1 Flavobacteriales bacterium
CTAATTTTGGGGGTATCTACAAACTTTCATTTACAATTTTAATTTGTTTTAATAATATTGATTTTTGGATCTTTTTCAATAGCTGTATTACTTGTTTTTTTAATAAAAGTTATACTGCAAGTTTAATAAAGATTAAATCGTTAGATGTCTTATCGAAACTGTTTTATTTTTAATGTAATTTAGTTTTAAATAATTCCTATGAAAGCAACTTTCTATGTTTTAATTACGATTTTAGTTATATCCTGTGGATCGGATCAAAAGTTAAACACATCATTTAAAAACGATGATTTAATTGCTTTGGTAAATAGTAAAACAGAGGTTGGTGATCTTTCAGCTAATGAATATGATTCTGAATGGATCCCTGTTCAATCAAGAAAGGAAATGCTAACAAGTTTTTTTGGTAAAATAAAAGATCGTGAATACGAGGTCTTCAATTTTTTTCCAGGTGAGATGTCTCCTATAAATGATGAAGAACTATCTTATTTTTTCCATCATGTAGATACAGAAATAGTAGAAAATGATTTAGGTGATTATGTACCGATAATGGTAGAAGAAATGTTTGATCCTTCAGGAATAGTATATTTTAAATTCAAAGAAGAATTATATTATAATAATGAGTCTGGCGCGTTTTATAAAAAGGTTAAATATGTTTGTCCAATGGAAAAGATGTATGAAGAGGATGGCTCTTTGAGGGGATACAGGGGGTTATTTTGGGTTAAAATAGGAGAATGATAGAAGAAGGAAGTCTTAATAATGGGATAAGAGTTATTCACACTCAAAATACGTTTTCAAAAGTAGGTCATATTGGAGTGTTTATAAATGTAGGCTCTAGAGATGAATCTGAGGAAGAAATGGGAATTGCTCATTTTCTAGAACATGTAATTTTTAAAGGAACTTATAAAAGAAAGGCTTTTCATATACTCTCTAGATTAGATTCCGTAGGTGGCGAATTAAATGCTTTTACGACTAAAGAAGATACATGTGTTTACGCATCATTTCCTGAGGAATATTTATCAAGATCAATTGAATTATTAGCAGATGTTGTTTTTAATTCTAATTTTCCAAAACAAGAGCTAGAAAAAGAAAAAGAAGTTGTCATTGATGAAATCAATAGTTACAGGGATTCTCCGTCAGATTTAATTTTTGATGAGTTTGATCAATTATTATTTACTGATCACACTTTGGGGAATGATATTTTAGGGTCTATAAAAAGTGTTAAATCAATAACGAAATCAAATGTTGTTAATTTTGTTAAGAAACATTATCAACCCGAAAATATTGTAATAAGTTCGGTTGGAAATTATAACCTAAATAAACTACTTAAAATTTTAAATAAAGCGTTCAGTTTAGTTGGCAATAAATTAGAAATTCCTAAAAGAATTGCGCCGGTATTCAAACCTGTTCCAGATAAAGAGGTTATTAAAGATGTTTATCAAACTCACACTATAATTGGAGGGAAAGGATACGGAGCAGATAGCGAATATAAAACAGGATTGCTTTTATTAAATAATTTACTGGGAGGACCTGCTATGAACAGCAGGCTGAACTTAAATATCCGAGAAAAATATGGAGTTACCTACATGTTAGAAAGTAACTGTTCAATATATTCAGATTGTGGTTCTTTTAGTGTTTACTTCGGTACAGACACAAAAAATACAGAAAGAACGGAAAAGTTAATAAAAAAAGAATTACAAAAACTTTGTGATAACAAACTTGGAACATTACAATTGAGTCAAGCTAAAAAACAAGTCAAAGGTCAATTGGCTATTTCAATGGAAAACAGTCTTGGAGTCATGCTATCTCAAGGTAAAAGTAAACTAGTATATGAAAAAGTTGATTCTATTGATGAAGTTTTAAAAGAGTTTGAAAAAATAACTGCTGAAAAACTTTTAGAGGTCGCAAATGAAATAATGGACCCAAGGCACCTTTTTAAATTGACTTATAAACAAGAATAATGGATTTTTTACCCAAAGAGATAAACAATTACTGTGAAGAATATTCACAAAAGGAAGATGATGTATTATATGATTTAAATCGTAAAACTAATCAGAAAATATTACGTCCAAGAATGTTATCAGGGCATTTACAAGGACAATTATTAACGATGTTTTCTAATATGATTTCACCAAGTAAAATTTTAGAAATTGGAACTTATACCGGTTACAGTGCTATTTGTTTGGCAAGAGGACTAAAAAAAGATGGAGTTTTACATACTATTGATATTAACGAAGAACTTGAATATTTTGCAAGAGAATATTTTGAAAAAGCGAATCTATCGAAGCAAATAATTTCGCACGTTGGTAATGCAATGGATATTCTTCCTAAGTTAAATATTAGTTGGGATTTAGTTTTTATAGATGCCGATAAGGAAAACTATATTAATTATTACAACCTTGTATTTGATCAAATAAATAAAGGAGGATTTATCATTTTTGATAATGTTTTATGGAGTGGTAAAGTAACACAAGAAATTAATCCGAAAGATAAAGAAACTGCTGCCTTGGTTGAATTGGCTAAGATCTTAGAAAGCGATAATCGAGTTGAAAATGTCTTATTACCAGTTCGAGATGGCTTGTTTATGGTTCGGAAAAAGTAATTAGTATTTTAAGACAATAGGAAGGTGATCAGAAAATCCACCATTATAAAAAGGACCTAAATAGGTTCTTTTTAGTTTAAGCCCGCCATACTTTTTGTCTTCTTCAAATAAAAACTCATGTTCAAAAACATAGCAAGTTGGAATCAGATTTTGCGAATGGATAAACTGATCAAAAACTTGCCATTTTTTTCTGTACTTAATGGTTCCTCTAAAGTTTAACGAGGAATTAATATAGGCAGATAATAACTTCAAGCTTGAATCTTTTGGTTCATCATTAAAATCACCCATTGATAAAATCCGGAAGTTTTTATGATGACTAGTAACAGAATCCATTAAGTATTTTAATTGCCATGCAGCTTGAATTCGTTTGGGATTCGATTTTTTTCTTCCTCCATATCTACTTGGCCAATGATTAACAAATAAAGCCAACGTATCCTTGTGCGTAATAAAAGTAGCACCTAATATATCTCTTGTAGGTCTTCCATTAAGTTTAACTGGGGTTGCTTTTAACGATAATAAATCAACTCTACTTGGCTTATACAATAAAGCGCAATCTATTCCTCGTCTATCTTTTGATTCAAAATGAATAATTTCATAATTTTGTTTCCACAGTAAACGGTTTTTTACTAATTTCCTGAGTACAGTATCATTTTCAATTTCGGCTAATCCAATTATATCAGGAAATTTTAAAGCAGTGATGATTTTAGCAATTTTATTTGTTTTATCATTCCACCTGTAACTTGTCCATTCTTTTTTGGAATCAGGAAGAAATTCATTATCATTTTTTGTTGGATCATCAAAATTGTCAAATAAATTTTCCACATTATAAAAAACGATACTAATAGAGTCTTTCTGTGCATTTAAAGAAAAACTAATTAATGATATTAGAAGTAAGATTAACTTATTAAACATATTTTGTGAAAGTATATAGATTAATTAGAATTGAATATTATTTTTGAAAAAATTTCATAAATGGAAAAGGTTTTAATTATTGGTGCTGGTGGTGTAAGTAATGTAGCAACTAAAAAGATAGCTCGGTTAACTGAAATTTTCAAGGAAATAACCTTAGCCTCTAGGACAAAATCAAAATGTGATGCTATAGCAGCTGAGATTGATAACTGTGTGATCAATACAGCTAGAGTTGACGCTGATAATGTTAATGAGGTTGTTGAATTAATCAACAGAGTAAATGCAGACTTAGTCGTTAACTTAGCGCTACCATATCAAGATTTACCCATAATGGATGCATGTTTAATTACTAAAACTCATTATTTAGATACCGCTAATTATGAACCAAAAGATGTTGCTAAGTTTGAGTATTCTTGGCAATGGGCCTACAAAAAGAAATTTGAAGACGCTGGAATAATGGCATTGTTAGGCTGTGGATTTGATCCTGGGGTAACCCAAGTTTTTACAGCTTACGCTGCAAAACATTATTTTGATGAAATTCATTATTTAGATATCGTTGATTGTAATGGTGGTGACCATGGAAAAGCTTTTGCAACTAATTTTAATCCAGAAGTAAATATTCGAGAAATTACACAACAGGGAAAATATTGGGAGAATGGGAAATGGGTTGAAACGAAACCTATGGAAATTCATAAACCTGTTTTGTATCCAAATATAGGGGAGAAAGAGAGTTATTTAATGTACCATGAAGAATTGGAAAGTTTAGTCATTAATTTCCCAACAATCAAAAGAGCTCGATTTTGGATGACTTTCGGTAAGGAATATTTAACCCATTTAAGAGTGCTTGAAAACGTTGGGATGACAAGTATAAAGCCAATAAATTATGATGGGAAAATGATTCAACCTCTACAGTTTTTAAAGGCAGTACTTCCTGAACCTTCATCTCTTGGAGAAAACTATTCAGGAGAAACCTCTATTGGTTGTCAAATTACAGGAATAAAAAACGGTCAAAATCGAACATATTACATCTATAATAACTGTTCTCATCAAAGTGCTTACAATGATGTTAAAGGGCAAGGAGTTTCTTACACAACAGGAGTGCCTGCAATGATTGGTGCTAAGATGATGGCTACTGGTGAATGGTTTAAACCGGGTGTCTTTAATGTTGAGGAGTTTAATCCTGACCCATTTATGGACGACTTAAATGAGTTTGGTTTAATGTGGCAAGAGGTGATTGACAAAGAGTTGCCAATAAATAAATAAGAAGTTGAAAACAAATAAGTTTTAAATTATTTATTCTTCTAAAAAGGAATTTAAATACTTACCTTTGTGTCGTAATTTTAATACGTTCTATGCTTAATAGGAGACATTTAAGAATCAAAGTTTTTCAGGCAATTTACTCTTACTTAAGAGGTGCGAAAAATGATATGGGAATTGGTGAAAAGGAACTAATTACGAGTGTAAATAGAATTCATGAACTTTTTGTTTTTCATGTTTCCGTTTTCACAGAATTACATCGATTTGCAGAAAAAACTATCGAAGAACGAAAAAAGAAACAACTCCCTACCAAAGAGGACTTAAATCCAAATTTACGTTTCGTTGATAATGAACTTTTAAAGGCTTTAACAGTAAGTGAAAGCCTTCAGGAAAGTATCGAAAAGTACAAAATTTCTTGGATTGATAACGAGGATATAATTCAAAAATTATATAAGCAAATTGAAGATTCAAAAGCATTTGCTAGATACATGAATGCTGAAGAGGTTGACACTGATGCTCAAAAAAGTTTTGTATTAAAACTTTATCGTGAATTCGTTGCGGACAATGATGTTTTACAAGATCTTTTTGAGGATCGATCTATTCATTGGATTGATGATCATTATTTTGTTTGTGGATATGTGGTGAAATTCTTTAAAGGTTTCTCGCCTAAATTTTCTGACAACTTCAGGGTTCCTTCTTTATTTAAAGACCTTGAAGATGATACTGAATTTTTCAAAACACTGTACCGGAAAACTCTTTTAAACAATAAAGAGTACGAAGCGATTATAATGGAGAAAGCTAAGAATTGGGATGTTGACCGAATTGCAATTGTTGATTTCATCTTGATGAAAATGGCTGTTTGTGAACTAGTTAAAATCACATCAATTCCAATAAAAGTTACTTTAAACGAATACATCGAATTGTCTAAAACATATAGTACGCCAAAGAGTCGTATGTTTATAAATGGTGTTTTAGATAAAATAGTACCTGAGTTAAAAGAGAAAGGAGAAATTAAAAAGATCGGTAGAGGATTAATGAACTAATAATTTATTATGAAAAAGCTTGCTTTCTTAATTTGTGTTTTAGTGCTTTTTTCCTGCGGAAGTGGAAGCCAAACAAGAACTATAGATTCTTCTATTGTTAAAAATAATTTCTCTGCTTTAGAGAAATTTGAAAAACTCTCAGGAGGGGCAGACATTCTGTTTAATGAATATGAATTTCAATTTCCTGATATGGAGAAGGGTGATGTTTTAGAACATACTTTTTATTTCGTAAATAATGGAGACAAGCCATTAATTTTAACAAATGTTAAAGGCTCATGTGGTTGTACAAATGTTGAATATCCAGATCAACCAATCTTACCAGGAGAAAAAGGAGCTATATTGGCAGAGATAAATACAGAAGGTAAAAAGCCGAATAAAATTTTTAGAGTTGCGGTTCAAGTTCAATCCAATGCGATCTCTAAAAAAGTTAAATTGTGGCTTAAAGGAATACCATACGAAAAACAATAATTAACATTTAATAATTACTATTATGAAAACTATTTTATTACAAGCGGGAGCTGAAAGCGGAGGATGGGAAATGCCTGTCATGATGGCCGCTATTTTTGGTGTAATGTATTTTTTTATGATTCGTCCGCAAAAAAGAAAAGAAAAAGAATTAGCAAAAAAGCGTGATGAAATTAAAAAAGGAGATGCTATTGTAACTGCTGGTGGAATTCACGGTGTTGTTACTGAATATGGTGAGGAAAACTTAGTGATTAGCGTTGAAAATCAAGCCCGATTAAGAATTGAAAAATCTTCAATTGCTATGATAAATGGCGAAGGAGCAGGGACTGGTAAAAAATAATAATATTTATACGCCCCAAAATAAGACAACAATTGTAATCTTAATTAATTAAACCGAAGTAAATATTGCTTCGGTTTTTTTATGTTTTATTGTAGTGAAATTATCATCTTGTCATCTCATAACTATTAAATAAAACAAACTTCACATTTTAATGCATTTAGCTTAAATTGTTTGAATGAAAAACAATCTGTTTTTGTATTCTAAAAATAGCCTTTTACTTAAAATTACAAATTATCTTTTATTTCTTAAGCTTACGAGATTTACTAAAAGTTAAAAAAATGACTAGTCGATTTTGCTTTGCCTTGTAAATTATATTTTTATGTTTGGTGAAAATTAAAAATTTACAGCTTTTGTAGTTTACCTTTTTAAATATTTTAGGATATCGATTTCAATTCTTTTTGGTGTGGTAATAGGTGAGTACCTTTTTAAAACTTTACCATCTTGTGAAATTAGAAACTTAGTAAAATTCCATTTTATTTTATTGGAAAACAAACCTCCTTTTTTATTTTTTAAATAACGATAAATCGGGTGCTGGTTTTCACCATTTACATCGATCTTCTCAGTTAATTGGAAAGTCACTCCGAAGTTTATTTCACACGCGATTTCAACGGATAAGTTCGTCTCTGGCTCTTGATTCATGAACTGAGAACAAGGTGTTCCTAGGATAACTAAACCTTTATGCTTATAAGATTGATGTAGTAGCTCTAATCCTTTAAATTGAGGTGACAAACCACATTTGGTGGCTGTATTAACAATCAACAAAAGTTTTCCATTAAAGTCGTTCATCTTTAATAAATCCCCATTTGGTTTTTTTATTTCTAGGTTGTGAAAATTCATATTAACTATTTAAATACAAAAATTACACAAAAAAATTGTACTCGATTTCAAATCGGATATTATTGTCTTATTTTTAATATAAACGTAGACTAAGTTTATATGAGTGAACTTCTTAAAAGTATAAATCAAATACCAAATCCTTGTTTTGTAATTGATGAGAAATTGTTTATTAAAAATATGTTGATTTTAAAAAAGGTTGAAGATCTTTCAGGTTGCAAAATCCTATGCGCATTAAAAGGATTCTCCATGTGGGAGATGTTTTCTAAAATGTCCAATTATATTTCTGGTGGAACAGCGAGTTCTTTAAATGAAGCAAAGCTAATTAATGAAAAAATGGGTAAGAAGGCTCATTCATGTTTCGTAGCTTATTCAGAAGTTGAGTTTAACGAAGTCCAAGAAATTAGTTCTCACTTAAGCTTTAATTCAATAAGTCAGTTTAATCGATTTAAAAAAAAGTTAAACGGAAGTGTTAAATATGCATTTAGAGTAAATCCTCAGTTCTCGTCAGTGTCGTTTGAAAAATACAATCCCTGTGCAGAGGGAAGTAGGTTTGGAATTACAGAACAAGATTTACCTAAAGATTTACCTAAGCAAATTTCAGGTCTTCATTTCCATACGCTCTGTGAATCATCTGCAAAAGATTTAGAAGACGTCCTAAAAGAGATAGAAGCTAAGTTTGGACATTTACTGCAACAAGCTAGCTGGGTTAATTTAGGAGGAGGCCATCACATCACAAAACCTGGATATGACACTGAACTTTTGTGTGAAATAATTCAAAGTTTTCGTGAAAAATATAATATCGATGTTTATTTAGAGCCCGGAGAAGCAATTGGTTTAAATACGGGGTATTTAGTTTCAAAAATTGAAGACGTCATAAAAAATGGATTCGAAACTACAGCTATACTAAATGTATCTTTCGCGGCGCATATGCCAGATTGTTTAGAAATGCCTTATAAACCAAACATAATTAACGAATTAAGTGAAGGTGTTGAAATTACCCTGGGAGGTAATACTTGCATGAGTGGTGATTATGTTCGTGGTTTTAAGTTCACAGCAACACCTTTAATTGGTGATATAATTGTTTTCAAAGACATGATGCATTATACCTTTGTTAAAACAACCTTTTTTAATGGAGTAAAACATCCATCACTTGGACTTTGGAATGATCAGTCTGGTTTTAAACTATTAAAAGAGTTTAATTACACAGACTTCAAATATAGATTGTCTTAAGTATGTTAAAAAAATTAACATACTTAAGAATCGTATTTTCAAAATAACAATAAGGAATACAGCTACTTAGTGTAAATTTTAAGATGACTCGTTATTAAATTATCTTAAAAGAATTTAATAAGTCTTGATTCTAGCTTTAATGTGTGATTTTTACAAAAAAAACATGAAAGAATCATTTTTAGAATACACCAAATATATTTTAGATAAAGTAAGTTTCGACAAGGATCTTTTGAAAAAAGAATATTTTAAGTCATTAAAACTTCTTCAGTTAGAAGAAATTAATCAGCTCAACACATGGATCCAAGGTAAAGGGTTACAATTACAACCTATTCTAGTATAGGATTCCCAATTGTTAAAACAGATTCATTTTTACTTTAATTATTTAGCATGCTATTGCCTTTTGAGAGTATATTTCATTTGGGGTACTTTTACTGTTTATGTTTGCCTTCAATTGTTTTTAAAAAGCAAAATATACTCTTTAACTTTTTTCTTCAGCCCCTAGTTGCAATTCCATTTTTTCCAAATTGTAATTTGTTTGCGGTGAAACTTGATGTTTAAAGATAATTCTTACAAAGTTGATTGTTATTTTAAGGCTTCTAAAAACCACTTATTGATTTAAAATAACCACTGGTTTCCGTCTTATTTTTTTTATAATACATCGTTAAAGTTAATATTTATCCGATGTCCTAAAATTGGGGAGTTTTGAAAATAATACAAAAATTCGGAAAAAAAATTGATATTATACATCCAAATTATTTCTTAAAAATAGGACTGTCTATGAAACAAAAATGTTTAAAATGCATTTTATTAATTTGATGGAAAAAAATCTTTTATTAAGAACTTTGAAATAGAATTCCAATTATAATTTTGTTCAACGAATAATTTTGCATTTTTAGTGAGATTATTTCTCAAATCTTCATTATTAATCAGTCGTTTTATTAATTCTACATATTCTTGAGGAGTCTCACCAATTAAAATTTCAGATTCTCTTTTCGCGCCTAGCGCATTATTAGCAAGTTTAGAGGTAATGCAAGGAAGTTCCATTGACATAGCTTCTAAAAGCTTGTTTTGAAGCCCTGTACCAATTTGGAGTGGCGCTAAAAATATTTTCGAATCATTGTATGCATCTCTTATATCATCTATCCATCCACTTACTGTAATATTTTTATTAGCCAACCCTTTAACTGAAGAAGTAGGAGTAGCCCCTGCTATTAATAACTGGATATTAGGATAATCTTTAATTAATAATGGCATGATTTCCTTCGCTATGTATATTACAGCACTTACATTTGGTGGATAACTCATATTACCAGTGAAAACTAAGTCGTAAGATTTACTAATATTTTTCTTGGGAGTGAAAAAATTGTGGTCAACACCATTGGGTGAAATAGAAATTGATTTTGCTTTTTCAAAAGAAAAAGAATCACGATCTTGACTTGAAATAATATAGTGATTGTCAAAATATGAGAATACTTTTTCTTCATATTTTTTTAAACGATTAAACTCAAATCGATAAGCTAGCTGCTTCAAGCCTTTCTCTTTTTCCATTCTTCTCTCTATTCCTTTAGAGAAAGTATCCATATAATCTAGAGATTTAGAGATGTTTTGAGTCTTTAGTACGTATTCGGCCATACGTATTAATTGGACAAATATGTGATCAGGCTGTTCTTTTTGTATTACTTTTTTAAAGTAGAAATGTGCACCAGTGTTAAAGAAGTAACCAATTTGAAAGGGGTAACCAATTACGCCAGCGATAAGCATATTAATAAGTGTACTAACCTTATTGCTTCTGTAAACATATATTTTATCCACAAATTTTTTAAGCTCGGTCTCTGCCTTTAATGTTATTTCTTCTTGAGACATACAGCAAAGAACAATTTTAGCATCCTTACTTAAATACTTTAATTGATAATATGCTCTAAGCTTATCTCCTTTTTCTAACGGATAGGGGATTCTAGAGGTGAAAAAAAGTATTTTTTTTGATTGGCTCAATTTTCTTGAATACTGTTAAAGAATGAAATTAATCGATTACTTAAATTCGAATTACTATACTTTTCTTGAATTAATTTTTGAGCATTTAAACCAATTTCATTACAAAAATCTTCGTTATTTGTACATTTTATAATTGCTTTAGCAAATTCTTCGGGCGAATCAGCAATAAGAATATTTATATTATTTGTTACTTGAATTCCTTCAGCTCCGATTGTTGTAGAAATGATTACTTTTCCCAATGCCATTCCTTCTATGATTTTAATCCGCATACCACTTCCAGACAGAACTGGCACAATCATGATTTTTTTTGAGAGGTAAAATTCTTTTGCACTTTCAACTTCACCAACAGTAATTACATTATCTAATTTTAAATCATAAAATTCCTGTGGCATATCTCTTCCTGCTAAATAGAGCTTAGAGTTTGGTGAATTGAGATAAACTGTTTTCCAGACTTTATTTAAAAACCATTTGATACCCTCAACATTTGGAAGCCAATTCATGGATGCAATATGAAATATCGAATTTTTTTCAACTTCAACATTCTTTGTTTCAAGCTCATTAATGATATAGCCAGTTGGTACTGATGTAATAAACTTATTAAAACCAAGTTTGACGAATTGCTTTGAATCAACTTCTGTCATCGCTACAATTCCATCCAAAACTTCAAATGTTTTTATTTCATAATCTTTTAACCTTTTTGCCAATAAACCCAAATATGTTTTTTTTAAAGGGTTTTTGGTGTTCGAGCTAATTCTCTCCCAAATTTTATATTCTACATTATGAGCCCTTAAAACAATTTTAGCATTACTAATTTTCTTTATTGCCGATATGTAAGGAGCAACAAAAAGGCTTTCAATAATAATAATATCAAAATCCTCTTTTTCTAAAGTTTCAATTAGCTTTTTTGTGAAATCATCACTAATAAAGCGTTCTATGTTATAGGATTTACTAGAAAATAAATTTATAAATGCGTCTTTTAACTTAACACTTGTATCAATAAAAACACTTTCAAAATTTGTATTAATAAGATAGTGATCAGGTAATTCTTCTATGTTTACGGGATGTTTAGCTGTTGAAATAGCGAGGACTTTTACTTCGTGTCCTTTACTTAAAAGCCCTTGTGTTGTATTGTTCATTGCAATCGCTCCACCATCAACTGCGGGATAAGGAGGTTTATTACAAATTTGAAGAATTTTCATAAATGGACTTAAGGATATTATTTCATCAAAAAGATTCGCAAATATAAGCTAAGAAGACAAGTATTCATAAACTGCAGTAAAGCTTATTTTATAAAAAAAATTTCTTGAAAATTTTCTTGTAAGCATCCCATCTGAATAAGTTGGAATCTGTTGTTGCTTTGTATGTTAAAAACAGTCCAACGGGTGACAATATGAGCGGAGCTATCCACATCCCTAAAACAGGGTTTATATCGCCCTTTTTAGCCATTTTTCCCATTGTAGTAGAGGTTACATAATAAAACAGAAAAAGTAATATCCCAATAACAACTGGAAGGCCTAATCCACCTTTTCGTACAATAGCACCGAATGGAGCACCAATAAAAAACATAACAATACAAGCGAATGCCATTGAGAATTTTTTATGCCATTCTGTTTGATGAGAAACAATAAACTTATCATTACTGTCTAGTGTTGATTCAATTCTAGAAACATAATTCTTTGAGTTACGAGCTAAATTCAATCCTG
>JAQXEE010000006.1 GCA_029251005.1 Flavobacteriales bacterium
GCGGTGGAAGAGGGATTCGAACCCCCGGTACAAATTTCTTCGTACGTCAGTTTAGCAAACTGGTGGTTTAAGCCACTCACCCATTCCACCAAAAAAAGAACTCCTTTTTAAAAAGGGTTCCACAAATCTATACAATTGATTTGATTTTAACAATTCTAAATATTAATTCTTCTAATATTAATTTCAACTATTTGTAAATCAATCTGAAAAGCTCTAATTAAACCTAAAATATCAAGTCTACATATTCAATCCAAGCTCAAAATATAAGTACACATACCAAGTTCACTTCCCCTAAAAGAGAAATATCTACAATCACAAAAAATAGACTTTAATTATGATATTCTCTGATACTTTAAAACAAATATAGGTTTGCTTAATGGTTAAATCATAGAGTCCAAATTGAAAATAAAACTATTAATTAGTTAATTCGGTAGCTTCTAAATTATTTAGAGTGAAACCAGAAAAAATAATTATTATATTCAATTGAGAGCTGAATAATATGAATACGATACTTTTATCTTACTAAAAAGCGAGACAAGATTTAAAGTTATTTTAATTAGACTTTAAAAGAAGAGTTTAACTAAACCAATGTCTTTAACCAACTCGTATAATTAATTAATTCTTCATCATTACCTTCAACTAAACAAAAAGCATTTAATCTAAATTTGAGTGATTTATCGATTAAGACTCGTTTTTTATTTAAATCTCTTAAAAGATTTATAAACTCTAAATCTCGCTTGTTTTCTGGTGTATTTACTTCTTCTCTATAATCTGCTAACAATTCTATTAGTTTTAATTCAAACTTAGCTTGATCATTTAACTTAAATCGAACAATCAACGCTCCAATAGCCCACTTAAACTTTAAACTTGACGCTGTGTTTTCATAGTGTTCTTGTAATTTAAGCACTTGGAAATTTCGAAGAGATTTTTTGTAATTACACTTATCAAACCAGTTTAGTGCTAAGTTTATGTAGACGAATATTCCTAAATACGGATCTGTCTTCATCCACTTACTAGCTTTTATATCTTCCAAAATGGCAATACTTTTATCTTTATCAATTACATTATAGTTATTAACCAAAGCGTTATAATAATAAAATTGATATTTAGATTTTAGAACTCCCTTATACTCCTCCATTGCAACTTTCAAATCATTTGCCCATTTCAAGGAATCCTTTATTTTATTATTTTTAAACAAAGTATTTACGAGATAAGTTAGCATTTGAAGCTTAGTTTCATGATTCGTTTTGAAAAATAATTTCTCTTTTAAGAACTGATCATATGTTTCAACTAAATATTTTTCAAGAGAAACGTAGTCTTTCTTCGATAGAAGCACTTGAGAAACAGCTCGAAAAACTCGCGTTTTAAATTTTAAAGTAAGTAATGATTTATCTTGAACTAATTCAGAAACCAAGTCTTCTAGATAAGAAACAATACCCATTTTTTTAGAAATGAAATTTTGAGTAGTTTTTAATCTATAATTTAAAACTGAAATTGCGTCCTCAAGCGTTCTAAGTTTCCCTAAACGATCAGCGTTAACCAGTCTTTTATCAATATATTCTTGAGGGTCAATAGTAATAATTTCCTGACTTGCTTTTATAAAATCCGAATAAACAATCTCTAACAACTCATATTGTTCAATCTCCAATGCTTTAAACTCTGCTTTTTTAAGACATTGAAGCATCAATTTAAATGATCTTTTTTTATAAAATAAGTTTGATAATCCAAGTAGATGATGAATAAACGAAACATCATTATCATCAAAATGATGAACGGATAAGCTTTTGAGCAAATTGTTTGTTAATCGATGTTTGAGACGATAAAATGAATTTTTACTCCCTACTCCATATAATAACTCAGCAGTTTTGTTTTCTTGGTATTCATTTCCTCCCTTTTTTATCGCATCAAAGAGTAAAACATCTTTTCTTTTTTGACCCGCATTTTTTCTCAAAGTAAATAGCTTGTAAGCTTGAATTTCTTCCTTATTCATTGATGCAACTAAATCACTCAAAACATCCATAAAAAAATCTGATTAAGTAAGAAAGTTAACAATTTAAAGCAGCACTCTCACCATTATTACGTTATATTTAAAAATCAAACAATACTATGAAAAATTTAATCCTGACTAGTTTAATATTCTTTGCAAGCTTATCTATAGCACAAGACACTTTATTTATTGCTTCTTCTCAATTCGACTTTAACCCTGATATTACTTTTAATTTTAACGACACCCTTAATCTAGACTACAATACTAGTTATG
Source organism: Flavobacteriales bacterium (assembly GCA_029251005.1). GTDB lineage: Bacteria > Bacteroidota > Bacteroidia > Flavobacteriales_C. The sequence continues at coordinate 2,261 of JAQXEE010000006.1, forward strand.
AAGGAATGTCAGAAACTATAAATATAAAAACTAAAATCAATGTTTTTAATTCGGCAGGTTGGAATAACAATGTTGAAGATAAAGTATTAATTAGTTCAGATACATCACAACTAAGTCAGCTAGCAGAACAAAATATACAATCCTCTATGGTAATAACTCCGGAAGTTTTCAAAAACGGAAACAACACAGTTGTTATTTGGCCAGAAAAAATCAATGGACTGGGAAAAACTATAGATTCTTTGAAATTTAATATTTCTATAATAGGGTTTTTAGAATCTCGCCAAAACGATAAATTAATTAGTAGGCTTCAAGTTATCGAACAATCTTTAACACTATCTAATAGCACAAATAAAGAACAATTAATTACCATAAATAATATTAATGGTCAAACAATTAAAGAGTTTCATATGCAGCCAAATGAAACATATAACACTTTTCTGCCCAAAGGATTTTTCTTTTTAAATGCTTATCAAAAAAATAAAAAGCAATCCATTAATTTTTTGGTGAAGTAAGGAATATATCATATCGAAACTTGATGCATTAATTGGCCTTATCCCAAGCCTTTCTTAATAAACAACTATATTATTACATGATTTTTCTGCTTTGCTTACGTGAAGAAATCCCTACTGTTTTCCTTTTTAAAGTTTGTCCGTTCCTTAGGTTCAATTTAGGGAGATACCCACTCTATCATTACTTATATAAAGGATATTAATGAGAAATATATGATATTTCTCCAGCTATCCAAACCTCAATAAAAACTCTATTTATTAAGCATTTATGTATTACCTCTTAAGAATGTTTCGATAAAACCTCAATAGGTTTAAATTCAAAACACTACTACCTACCAAATAGAAAAAAAGCAAAACCTGATTGGCTTTGCTTTTAACATGTATTTATTGTTCTATCTCAACAAAATAATAAAGTTATCCATTTACTTATTCTGAGATAAAACAGTTATCATTAAAAATGAATTAGAACACCTATCCAAACTGTCTACAGTATTTAATATTTAAGAGAGTCAAGTACCCCACATTCATTGCCGTATTTCTCAATCCAAACAGAATCACAGACTACTTTTTGGATAACTTTATAGGTTGTATAACATGGAACAAAAGAACAATAATTGATATTAGTATCTTTTTCACCTACAAAACCTAAAGTGTCAGTGCCCTGTTGAGATGAATCGCAAATTAATACTTCAATGGAATCATAAACAGTTTTACAAGAGTAATCCCAATAACCGAAGTATTCAATTTTGATTTCGCTAGTATCACTTGTATTATTTTCAAAATTCTCTTCATTTTCAGGTGCAAACTCGTCTTCACATGAAACAAGAAATAAAGAAGAGATAATAGTTAAACTTAATAAGATTTTTTTCATAATATAAGATTTATTTGTTTGAGTAAAACTAATTTAAAAGCTAGGATGAAATTCAATATGAAAGCCAACACCTTACTCGACCAAATAAATAAAAACAAAAAAAAATCAATAAATGATTATTTAATTAAAATAACAACATACTCAACCAAAAAATTATTAACGTCTAAATTTAAGCTGTTAATTCAAATACAGTAATCTCTGGGCTTATCCCAACACGTCCTGGATAACCTACGAAGCCTAGACCTCGGTTAACGTATATTTTTTGACTCCCCTCTTTGTACAATCCTGCCCATTGCTTATACTTCCATTGTACCGGACTGAACTTAATACCAAAAGCCTCGATACCAAATTGCATTCCATGGGTGTGTCCCGCAAACATAACATCAATATCCGGATATTCTTTTCTTACTTGCAAATCCCAATGACTTGGATCGTGCGATAGTAATAATTTAACATCAGCATCTTCGACACCTTTATAAGCTTTGGCCAAATCACCATACTTTGAAAAGCTCCCACCCCAATTTTCAATTCCTAATATGGCCAACTTCTTTCCGTTTCGTTCGATGACTCTATTTTCATTTAATAATAGTTCGAAATCCATTTTATTTTGAACCTCTTTCATTAAATCAAAATTATGTTGTCTTGATTTTAAATCTTGTCTATCATAAAAATATTCAGGGTAATCATGATTCCCCATAACACTGTAAACTTTATGCTTAATACCTTTAAAAACATCAATAAAATCTATAGCTTCTTCTGCTCGATCGTTTACTAAATCTCCTGTGAAAAATAACATCTCGATATCCTGATCATTTATAAGTTTAACAGCCTCTTTCATTGGTTCTAAACTCAAAAAACTACCAACATGTAAATCTGATATTTGTCCTATTTTCATTCCAACAAACTCCTTTGGTAAATTTGGAATACGTATTTTTTGTTTGCGTACAGTGTAGTTGTAACCTCCTTTAATGACTCCATAAGTTAAGGAAGACAGCAAAACACCAAACGATCCTAATGCTGTTACTTGTAAGAATCGCAACCTACTAATGCCAATTCCTTTTGAAACACTTTCTGTTTGAGAAGTCTTATAAATAAATTGAAAAAGCCAACGAATTAATCTAATTAAATCATCTAAAATTAAAAAAGAGGACGCTAATACTTTGGGTAGAAATAAAAGAAAGAATAAAGTTTGACCTAACATTTTTGGAAATCTTGAGGCTTCAACTCCAGAAAAAGTTGTTATTATTGTAATAATAGCATAGCAGTAATAAGCTATACTAATACTCCAGTAACCATTCCTAAAATAATTTGAATATTTCCCCGAATTGAAAACACTTTTGGTTCCGTTGTAAAAATATAAATCAAACAAAAGCCCAATTATGGTAAGAATAGAAAGAAAAAAAGCAAATCTTGTCATGATATAAAAATACGATGAGAAATCTTAATTAAGATAATTAAAATGGTAATTGAAAAATATGAGTTGTAAACGGTTAATTTCTAGTTTAGCTACAACCAATCTTTATACTCTCCTGTTTGAAAAGGGTCATTTTTAATCAAGAATTTCCCGTCTAAATCAACAAAATCAGCAAGTGAGGACAATGTTGATGCTGCATTAATAGAAACTGTTGAACCTGACATACAACCTAAAATTGTTATCAAGTTTTTAGCTTTTGCTTTATAGAGTGCAGCGCGAGATTCAAGTAAACCGCCACTCTTAATAATTTTCACATTAATCCCGTCAAAAGCCTGTTCAACCTCATCTAAGTCCTCAACTTTCTGAAAAGATTCATCTGCTATAATTGGTATTTGCACAACAGACTTTAACCATGCATGAGAAGAAAAGTCATCTTTATCAAAAGGTTGCTCAAAATATTGAACTCCCATTGCATGTAATTTTTCTGCCCATTCTTTCGCTTTTTCTTTTGAGGTGAAGCCTTGATTGGCGTCTACAACAAATGGCTTATTCGTTTGAGATGTATAATGCAAAACTATTCTCTCAATTTCAGCTTCGTTTACTTTTAGCTTAAAATAAGTTGCTTCTGGTGATTCATTTATTCGCGCTGTAATTTCAGTATTAGAACAAATACCGATGGTAAAAGATGTTGGCTTTTCAGCCTTTTTAAGCATTAACAAATCTTCTAAAGTCTGACTCGTTTTACTTGCATACCAATTCATTAAGCATACCTGAACTGCACATGCAAAAGCAGGATTTTTTTTTAATACTAAAGCATTTCTAGATAACAGATCGAAAAAGGTTTCCTGCAATTCAATAACCCAATAGACTTCTTTTAATAAAGCTTGAGATGTTTCATTATTTTCATTTAAATATGGAGGAAAAACAGCTTCTCCCCAACCTTCAGCACCTTCGTTTTCTAGATATAAATAAAGATTATCTGTACCTGTTCTTTCAGCAGATGATAACTTAAACGTATGTTTAAACTTTAAATGAAAAGGAAAATTCTTTTTTATCAAAACATAAATATTTTTAGTAAAAATAAGATTTAATTGAATTGGTTATCATTTCAACATTAATCGGTTTTGGAATGCATGTTAAACAACTATGCAGATACTTTTTTTACAATAATACTTTTCAACACAAAAAAAGCTCGTCTCCGAGCCTTTTTTTGTGTTGAAAATTTATTTTATCCTAATTCAGCCAACGATTTTTCTAAAATCACAATCCTTGCTTCAGCATCAGCTTGCTTTTTCTTCTCTGATGAAACGACTGCCTCAGGTGCATTTGCTACGAAACGTTCGTTTCCAAGTTTTTTAGCAACTCCAATTAAGAATCCTTTTTGACGTTTTAACTCTGCTTGCATTTCCTCTTTCTCTTTCTCCACATCAATTGCTACAGGAACAAAGATCTCATCAGTCCCAATAATAAACGACTTTGCTCCAGAAACAGTTTCGGTTGTATAAGATAAGTTTGAAATATTAGCTAGCTTTTTAATTAAACCTGCGTTCTCATCGTACCCATTATCCTTTGAAGCAATAAACACTTCAACAGATTCTTTTGGACTCATTCCGATTGAACTTCTGATGTTTCTAATTCCAGAAACTAATCCTTGCATTTTTTCTCCGAAAGCTATTAAGTCTTTATCCTGTCCGTCATCACTTGGCCAAGTGGCAGTCATAATACTTTCACCATCTTTTCTTTTCTTAACTGTTTGCCAAACCTCTTCCGTAATAAACGGCATCATTGGATGTAATAAAACAGTAATTTCTTCAAAGAAGTTCATTGTAGCATCGTAAATCTCACGAGAGATTGGTTGCTCAAACCCAGGCTTGATCATTTCTAAATACCATGAACAGAAATCATCCCAAACCAATTTATATAACTCCATTGCTGCTTCCGACAATCTGTACTTACTATACGATTCGTTTACTTTTGCAATAGATGATCGTAGCTTGGCATCAAACCATTGAATTGCAGGTAATAATTCTGGCTGTTTTAAATCCTCATCAACAACCCATCCATCGACTAGTCGTAAAGCATTCCAAACCTTGTTGGCAAAATTTCTTCCTTGCTCACTCAATTCATGTTTATACAATAAATCATTTCCGGCCGGAGCACATAATAAAACGCCTAATCGAACTCCATCAGCAGAGTATTTCTCAAACGTTTCAAACAAGTCTGGAGAATTTCCCAAACTCTTACTCATTTTACGACGTTTTTCGTCGCGTACTAACCCCGTGAAGTAAACATCTTTAAATGGAAATTGATCCTTATATTCTAGACCAGCCATAATCATTCTTGCAATCCAGAAAAAGATAATATCCTGTCCTGTAACAACAACATTAGTTGGGTAGTAGTAATTAATCTCTTCATTATCTGGCTCTAACACTCCATTAAATACAGACATAGGCCATAACCAAGATGAAAACCAAGTATCAACTACATCAGTTTCTTGTCGTAAGTCTTCAGCCTTCAAATCAGTATTTCTAGTTGCTTCTTGCGCTAGTTTTAAAGCCTCTTCAATTGATTCAGCAACAACAAAATCGTTTTGACCTTTTCCGTAGAAATAAGCAGGAATTTGTTGTCCCCACCATAACTGACGAGAGATACACCAGTCGTTAATGTTCTCCAACCAATGTTTGTAAGTATTTACAGCGTTCTTAGGAAAAAACTCAATCGTGCTATCTAAAACCTGATCCAATGCTGGCTTCGCAATATCCTCCATTTTACAAAACCACTGTGTAGAAAGCTTAGGCTCAATAACAACCTTACTTCTTTCTGATCGAGCAACTTTGTTACGGATATCTTCAATCTTATCCATCTGACCTTTTGCTTCAAGATCTTTTGCTATTTTCTTTCTCGCCTCAAAACGATCTACACCAACATATAATTCCGCGTTCTCATTTAAAGTTCCATCATCATTTAAAATCTCAATCGATTCTAAACCATGTTTAGCTCCTAAATTGTAATCGTTAATATCATGGGCTGGAGTTACTTTTAAAGCTCCAGTTCCAAAATCCATATCAACATACTCATCAAAAATTATTGGGATTTCCCTGTTTACTAAAGGAACAATTGCCTTAGATCCTTTTAAGTGCGTATATCTTTCATCATTTGGATTTAAACAAATTGCAGTATCTCCAAGTAATGTTTCAGGACGTGTTGTTGCAATGGTTAAAAACTCATCCGATCCTAAAATTTGATACTTAATATGGAATAATCTTGAATTCTCTTCAGTATGGTAAACCTCTTCATCCGATAAAGCTGTTTGCCGCATCGGATCCCAGTTAACCATTCTTGCTCCACGGTAGATATATCCTTTTTTATGAAGATCAACAAAAGTTTTTATTACAGAATCATGTAGTTTTTCATCCATTGTAAAGGCTGTACGGTCCCAATCACATGAAGCTCCTAATTTTCTTAATTGCTTTAAAATAATTCCTCCGTACTTATCAGTCCAATCCCAAGCGTGTTTTAAAAATTCTTCTCTCGTTAGATCTTCCTTTTTAATTCCTTGTTCAGCTAATAACTCTAAAACTTTGTTTTCGGTAGCAATCGATGCGTGATCTGTTCCAGGAACCCAACAAGCATTCTTACCTTCCAAACGAGCTTTTCTAATTAAAGCATCTTGCAAAGTATTGTTTAATGTATGTCCTAAGTGTAATTGCCCCGTAACATTTGGTGGAGGAATTACAATTGTATAAGCTTCTCTATCATCAGGTTTACTACTGAATAAATCATTCTTCATCCAGTAGTCGTACCACTTCTCTTCTACTATTGACGGATCATATGTTTTAGCTAAACTCATTTACTCAAATTTTGGGACTACAAATATATAAAAGCCTGCAGTGAAAAGCGACTAGCAAAGAGAAAATAAGCCATAAAAAATCGCCTCGTATAAGCGGTTAATTAAATTATTTAGTATTTCAGTGGCTATAAAAACCATTATCAAAATACATACAATTTAAAAAGACAGAGATTTTTAAAAAAAATTAAGTTTTAAAGAAATCCAACACTTTTACTTCCCCAGATTTCAAACTACCTAACATAATATCACCTATTCTAATTCTTACTAAGCGTAAAGTACCATTACCAACAGCACCAGTCATTTTTCTTACTTGTCGGAATTTGCCTTCCTTTATAATTATTGAGACCCAAGATGTTGGTCCGTGATGTTCACCTCTTATTTTTTTTACTGGTGGGTCAAAACCTGGATCTTCAGTTAACTTTCTCACCTTACAAGGTTTCGTCATATAGCGCACTCCTTTTATACCGATCTCAACGCCTTCCTGCATTTGTTGGATAGAAGCTTCGGAAATATCGCCATCAACTTGTGCGTAATATTCTTTTTCTACTCCTCCAGTAGAAATGCGATTGCTTTCTTTTCCGTTAGTAGTTAACAATAGTAACCCTTCCGAATTTTCATCCAATCTCCCAACTGCCATAGTTCCTGCAGGAAAATCGTATAAATCTCCCAGCATTCTTTTTTTTCCTTTTTGAAAACGAATGAATTGAGAGATGACCTTTTGAGGTTTATTTAAAGCGAAATAATGATGTTCCATCGCTGCAAAAATAAGTAATTAACAATCATAACATATATAAAACTTATTAGTTAAACTTTCTTAAATGATAGCATTACTATTATAATTGCATTAATAACAAACAACCATGAATAGATTTCAAAACAAGATAACTCTTAACATATGTGAAATGGTCTTTATTAAAGACCCAAACTCCAGTGAATTAGGTCGGAATATTTTAAAAGGTAGTATTGACTTAATAGATGAATTAGGTTTTGAAGATTTCACCTTGAAAAAACTATCCAAAGGAATTTCTTCAACAGAGGCATCAATTTATAGATATTTCGAAAGTAAACATCATTTACTTTCTTATTTAATCCTTTGGTATTGGGGTTGGCAAGAGTATAGAATGATTCTTAGCATTACCAATATTGACAATTCAAAAGAACAACTTAAAAGAGTAGTTAAAATTTTAACTGAAGAAATAAAGGAGGACTCTAATTTTGCAGAAATTAATGAAGTAAAACTAAACAGAATTGTAATTGCAGAAGCCTCAAAAATTTATCTGAAAAAGCAAGTTGATCATGACAACTCTCTGGGTTTTTTTAAAAAATACAAAGAAGTTGTTCAAATGGTTTCTGAAATAATCACCTCAATTAATAGCACATATAAATATCCTCACATGCTCGTCTCTACAATTATAGAAGGGGCACATCATCAAAGATATTTCGCCCAACACCTACCAAGCCTTACCGATGTTATAGATAATGAAGATTCGATTACAACATTTTACCAAAAACTAGCACTAAAGGAAATACAATAATGGATACTGAAAAAAAACTATCTCCTTTAAAAAGGTTCTTCTTGTTAATAAAGCCAGATGAAAAAGAAATTAGGAATGTTTACGTATACGCAGTTTTTTATGGTTTAGTAAATCTATCTTTACCTATAGGCATACAAGCAATAATTAACTTAATTCAAGGTGGGCAGTTTAGTACTTCATGGGTTATCCTTGTTTTTTTTGTAATACTTGGTGTTGCTATTACTGGAGTTTTACAAGTTTTTCAATTAAAAATCACAGAGCATCTACAACAGAAAATTTTTACTAGAGCTGCTTTTGAATTCACATATCGAATTCCTAGAATTAAACTAGAGGAGTTATATAATAAATATGCTCCTGAATTAATGAATCGATTTTTTGATATTATTTCAATTCAAAAAGGTCTATCAAAAGTTTTAATCGATTTTTCAAGTGCGTCAATTCAAACAATTTTCGGGTTACTCCTACTCTCACTCTATCATCCTTTCTTTATAGTTTTTAGTTTAATTCTTGTGATATTAGTTTATTCCATTTTTAAACTAACTGCGCAAAGAGGTTTAGAAACAAGTTTACTTGAATCAAAAAGTAAATATAATATGGCATCTTGGTTAGAAGAATTAGCAAGAACTGCAGTTACATTTAAACTTGCCGGAGTTACGAAACTACCCATGGAACGCACAAACGAAGGAACAAGAGAGTATGTTGACGCTAGAGAAGAACATTTTAAAGTTTTAAAATTCCAATACATTCTCTTAATTGTTTTCAAAGTTTTGGTAGCATCTGGACTTCTAATTGTAGGGTCCATACTTGTTATTGATCAAAAAATGAATATTGGGCAATTCGTTGCTGCAGAGATTATAATTCTTTTGGTAATTGGCTCGGTTGAGAAAATTATTTTAAGCTTAGAGAGTATTTATGACATTCTCACTTCTTTAGAAAAAGTTGGACAGGTAACTGATTTAGAATTAGAACTAGACGAAGGAATGAATATCTGTACAATTATGAAGGAAAAACCACTTGATATTGAAATGCAGCATGTCTATTTTAAATATCCAGGTAACACAAAATACATTTTAAAAAATGCTTCTTTAAATATCGAAGCTGGAAGTTCAACACTTATTAAAGGAGACGGAGAATCTGGTAAAACAACACTTCTTTATCTTTTATCTGGATTATATAAAATTGAGTCTGGGAGTTTATCCATTAATAGGATTCCATTTGGAAACATCAATCCTTACTTATTAAGATCTACGATTGGTGATTGTTTAATGGATGAATTACTATTTGAAGGAACTTTATTAGAAAACATAACAATGGGTAGAGAAAAAGCTACTTTCGAAAATGTTCAATGGGCTTTTAATTGCGTTGGATTAACTTCTCTTGCTCAATCTCTTCCTTTAGGTTTTGACACTCAAGTTAAACCAGAAGGAAAACAATTCTCGAAAGGAATTGTAGAAAAGTTAATTCTCGCAAGAAGTATCGCTGACAAGCCTAAACTCTTATTAATTAAAGATTTATTTACCTCCCTAACTAATATAGAAAGGGAAAATATATTTAAGTTTTTAGTTAAAAAAGATAACCCATGGACACTGGTTATCATATCTAGAGATCCATTTGTTAAAAATATAGTTGACAAAACTATTTTAATTGAGGACTGCACTATCAAAGAATTAAATTAAATAACAATGCTAAATATTTCTAAAAATAAAATTTCTAAAAAAATACTTGAAAAGCGCTACTCTACTGTTGAAATGGTAGAAGCTAAAATATCAAGTGAAGTTTTACGACGTGGGATTTACGCTATTTTAATTTGTGGACTTGTAACACTTTTACTCCCATGGACACAAAACATCCGTTCAAATGGCTATGTTTCAGTTTTAAAACCAAATCAAAAACCTCAAACTATAAATTCTATAATCGGAGGAAGAATCGAAAAATGGTATACTAAAGAAGGAGATTATGTAAAAGCTGGGGACACTATTTTACAAATTTCAGAAATTATGGACAAATACTTCGATACCGATTTATTAAAAAGGACAAAAGAACAGATTGAATTTAAAAAACAAAGTGTAAAAACTTATAGTAATAAAATAAGTGTTCAAGAGCGTCAAATATCATCACTAAATAATCAGTTAAACCAAAAGCTAAACCAAGCTTCAAATAAATTAATTCAAGCTGCATTAAAGGTACAGATTGATAGTAACGCCTATGTAGCAGCAGGTACAGATAATGAAATTGCAATTGTCCAATTAAAACGTACAGACAGTCTCTATAAAAGTGGGCTAAAGTCATTAACTGATTTTGAAAAGAAAAAGCTAAACCAACAAAAGGTAAAAGCTAAATTTTTAGCCTTTAAAAATAAGTGGCTAACAGCTCAAAACAACATGATGAATTCAAAGATTGAAATTGAACAAATTAAATCTAAATTCAACTTAGACTTGAATGAACTACAATCAAAGATGCTCTCTACTGTTTCACAAAAGTTAGATACTGAGAATAGCTTAATTAAACTTGAAAACCAATATGTGAATTATCAAATTAGAAATGGTTTCTATTTTATAACTGCACCGATAAATGGATACATTACAAAAACCAAAGTAAATGGTATTGGAGAAACAATTAAAGCAGGGCAACAAATTTTAACGATGATGCCTAACGAATATCAAATGGCAGTAGAAACCTATATCGACCCTATTGATTTACCATTAGTAAGTAAAAATGAAAATGTTAGAATTCAATTTGACGGTTGGCCTGCAATTGTTTTTTCTGGATGGCCAAACGCAAGTCATGGAACATACGATGGAAAGATATATGCGATTGATCAGTTTATAAGTTCAAATGGAAAGTATAGAGTTTTAATTGCACCAGACACTACGAAGTATGCTTGGCCTAAAGCTCTAAGAGTAGGCGCAGGAGCTTCTTCCATGATCTTGTTAAATGATGTGTCTATATTTTATGAACTTTGGAGAAATATTAATGGCTTCCCTCCTGATTTTTATTCTACAGCTGAACAAAAAGAATTAAAGAATAAAAAATGATGAAAATAATCTCAATCATATCATTAATACTCTTTTCTCAAGTAGGCATAGGCCAAGATTCTGTTTTGGCTTTTGATGAGTTTTTGAGTAAAGTTGTTAACCACCACCCCTTATCTTTATCAGCTTCGTATAAAGTTAAAATTGGGGACGGAAAACTATTAAAAGCAAGGGGTAGTTTTGACCCTAAGTTAAGTAGTAATCTAACGCAAAAAAGATATAGAAACAAGGATTACTTTACAAATTTAGATGCTGGGTTTAAAATACCTACTTGGTATGGGATAAACATTAAAGGAGGTTATGAAAATACTAAAGGACTTTATCTAAATCCAGAAAGCAATACGCCCAATAATGGATTATGGAATTTAGGAGGGAGTATTAATTTAGGAAAAGGACTTTTGATTGATCAAAGAAGAGCTATTTTAAAAGAAGCAAAATTAATTTCCGAAAACTCCATTTTAGAGCAAAAACTAGTAATTAATCAATTAATGCTAGAAGCAAGTGTGAACTATTGGAATTGGTTTAAAGCTTACAATAACCAATTGATTTATAAAAAGGCGTTAACTGTTGCTGAGGAGAGGTTTAAAAACATAAAAACTTCCGCTGAATTTGGAGATAAACCATTTGTTGATACTTTAAAAAGTTTTATCACTTTACAAGAACGAAAATTAAGCCTCGAACAAAGCAGCCTTTTTTTACAAAACAAACAACGATCATTAGAGGTTTATCTATGGCATGAAGGCAATATTCCTTTACAAATTGATGGATTAAACCCTGCTATTTATGAGGGAATTACTTTCCCACAACCTCAAAAAGAAATGTCTGCACAAATTGATAATTGGACTGCTTCTCACCCAGAAATTCTATTAATAAAAAACAATTTGGAAATTTCTAGAATTGATTTAAAGTTGAAAAGAGAAAATATAAAGCCTACGGTTCAAATAAGATACAATAGCCTAAGTCCTGAAATTGAAGATATTAACTTTAATAATTATGATATAGATAATTACAAATGGGGCGCAAAAGTCTCTGTCCCTCTATTTCTAAGAAAAGAAAGAGGGGAACTAAGAATCAGTAACTACAAACTAAAAGACTTAGAAGCAAAAACTATTTTAAAGATTGAAAAAACTAAGTTTGAAATTGAAAAAAGTTTAAATAACTGGGAAAGTTTTAATAATCAAATAAAACTTCAAATAAAAAATTTAAACGCTTATAAAGATCTATATCTTGCTGAAAAAAAATTATTTAAACTAGGAGAAAGCTCTTTGTTTTTACTAAACTTTAGAGACAATGAGAGAATAAATGCTCAGATAAAATACATCAAAGTTTTAACAGATGGTTTAATGGAAAAGGCTGTTTTTGATTATCAAACCTTTAGATATTAGTATGTTTAAAACAAATACCGGCTAAAAGACAAAATCACATTTAGAATTTATAAACGGAAAATTAAAAGACAATTATGGTGTTTTTTTTATGTGCTAAGATTATTAATTGTTAGAGCGTTAAAAACTTTAAGAACTATTAACAATATCTTCTCAATTGAATGGTTATCTTTGCGCCACAAATTTTTAGTTAATGAAAGTTACAACCAAGAAGTACGAATTAAAAAAGAATAAGTATATATCTATTGCTACAAAGGCTTTGGTAAAAAAAGAATGGCTTTACGGAGTTCCTTGTGCTGTTCTTTTAATTTTGAGTTTCATATTTCATAGTTGGTTTTGGACACTTTTTTTAGTTGGCTTGTTAGTACCTGCACTATACATCGGTTTTTGGATGATTCAATTTGCAGGTTTTACTCAACATGAAATGGGGAAAATGTTTTTTTACAAAATGAACTATGAAATTGATGGAAAGCAATTCCTATTAAAAATTGATGCAAAGCATGGTATGCCAGTTGAATGGAAAAGCTTTAAAAGTGCTTATAAAATTAAAGATGGATACGTATTAACAATGAGTAAAGCTCAATTCATATTTTTACCGTTTTCTGTATTCAAAAAAGAAGGTGACAGAAGACTTACCGAAACAATATTAAAAAGAAAAAATCTACTGTAATGAAAATTAAATTTTTACCAATCATCGCATTGTCAATTGGTTTAGCTAGCTGTGGAAACGCAACTGAAGAATCAAATATTGAAGAAAACAACGAGGACGTTGTATCTAATGAATCTACTGATTTAAAATCAAATAAAATATCTGAAAACACTACAGCTGATTTAGATGTTGTATCGTTTGTACACGGTGTGTCATTTGCGAGTCAATTAAAGCAACAACAATTAACATTCTTAAACCCTGATAACTTAATAAAGTCATTTGCGGATTATAGAGTAAATGGATTGGGTGACTTTAATCCAAAAACAGCGGTTACAAAATTAAGAGAAATCGCTGGTCGAACTGAAAACTTTAAAACTGTTGCTGGTGAGGATCTATTAAAAGTTCAAAACATTTTCTCAAAATTATTCTTCTCTGACATCAAAACTTCTCCTCTTGCAAATCATATGAATTCTTCAAAATTTGAAGAAGGAATGTTAGACTTTTGGACAAACGAAACAATGCCTTCTGAAGATTCTATTAAAGTTTATTCTGAATTCGTTTCAAACATCCAATCAAAAGAAGGAAGAGTCTTTTTAGCGGAAAACGGAAAAAAAGAAGGAATCATTACCACTGCCTCAGGATTACAATATGAAATTATTACTGAAGGATCTGGTGCAAAACCAACTGACACAAGCACTGTAATAGCTCATTATGAAGGTTCTTTATTGAACGGTAATGTTTTTGATTCATCATACAAAAGAGGTGAACCATCTGAATTCCCTTTAAACAGAGTTATTCCAGGTTGGACAGAAGGGTTACAATTAATGTCACCAGGCTCAAAGTTTAAATTTTACATTCCTTTTGAATTAGGATACGGTGAAAGAGGTGCAGGTCAAGACATTCCACCTTTTGCAGCGTTAATTTTTGTTGTAGAATTGGTTGGGGTAAAGTAATTAATTTATCACAAATTTAAAGCCCGTCATTTAATTAATGACGGGCTTTTTTATTAGGAATAATTTTAGAACTTCTACTGAAATTAATTTCTTCAGAACCTTAGAGTTTCTGTCTGAATTTTTTCGGAAAAATGTAAATCATGAGTCGAACAAAAAATCAAACAAGACGATTTTAATTCATTCAATATTTCTGATAAATTAAGCTTGCTTTTTATATCGAGGTAAACAGTTGGCTCATCCAAAAATAAAATAGTTGGTTTTTTGAGTAATTGTCTAATTAAACAAAGTTTTCTGAATTGCCCATCACTAATTTCATCTAAGAAACAATTAAAAGCTAAGGTCAAATTAAACTTTGATAACCAAAACTCTTTTTCTTCATGACTTGAGTCTAAGCCAAAACTTAAGAAATCCATAACTGACAAGTATGTTCCTTTAGAAATACTTGAATCAACCCAACCAATAATAGCATCTTCTCGAAAGACCTCACCCGAAACAGGATTATGTAAACCAGACAACGTTTTTAAAAATGTTGACTTCCCTACTCCATTGTCTCCAAGTAAAACAACAACAGAACCAATTTTCCACTCTTTAGTCAAGGATTTCTTAAATAAAGGCACCTCATTATATCCAATATGTAGCTTATTAACCTTTAACAAAACTCATTTTTTTAAAGATGAAATATATAATTACAGGAACACCTAATACACTTAACACCGCATTTATAGGCAATAACACTCCGCCAAAAGCACCTCTTGATATCAAATCAGCTAGCAAGACAAGGATTGCTCCTAAAAATAAACTTAGTGGTAAAAGCCGATTAATATCTGATGTTTTTAAAATTAATTTTAAAACATTTGGAACTACAATTCCTACAAATGCAATTGGACCAACAACGCTTGTTATAGCACCAATCCAAACACCAAAAACAATTAACAATAATCTCTTATTAAAACCAATTGATTTATTCGAAACGAGTTTTAACTCTTGTTCTCCCAAATTATAAACGTTTAACCAATTAGCTTGTTTTTTGAGAACGATAACTCCTAAAATTGAAATTAAAGCAAGTCCAATAATAGATTCTAATTGCCCTTTATTCAAACTACCCATTCCCCAAAAAATATAGTTTTTCATTCCTGTCGAATCACTTAGTTGTAATAGTACTTCCAACACAGCATAACTTCCGTAACTCAACAATAAACCAACAATTAAAACAAAAGTTAAGTTAAAGGATTTTCCAGCTATTGAAATCAACAATAACAAAAAAGAAATAGCTCCTAAAATAGCAAACACACCTAAACCTAAAGTTGAGAATTGCACTGCGAATCCAGGTATTAAATAATATATACCTACCCCTAAACTAGCTCCTGAATTAACACCTAAAGTAGTTGGGCCTGCTAATGGGTTTTTAAAAATGGTTTGAATTCCTAAACCTGATAGTGCGCTTGCTATACCTACTATAATGCCCAAAACTGTTCTGTTTATTCGAGTAACCAAAATATCATTTGCTATGGAATTTGAGTTTTCAATTGCATCAAGTATTGAAATTTCAACAGAGCCTAACATTAGCTCAATAAAAACAAGAGCAATCAAGAGCAAAATTAATATGTAACTCAATTTATTTTTCAAGATTTATGATTTTAAAAAACTCTCCTTCTTCTTTTGTTTTTACTACTTTGTTTAAATCTTTAATTATTTCACCAGGCATTAAAATACTTTTCTGAAAAAAATCGCTTTGATGAGTATTACAGTAAATTATTTGCAAATTACTCTTTGACAACCTTCTAGACTCTGTTAATCGATCACTCAGCCCTTCTTCCATTTTTTCCCAATCAAAAAACAATAAATAATCTATGTTATTTATTGCTACAAGCGCTTCTTCTTGAGATAAAACTACACTAGTTTTTCTTCTGTCTACGCAGTTCATTTGTAACCCTGCATCTTTAACCAAGTTTGCCAAATAAGTTTCGCAGCCCGGTTGATACCAAACACCTCCAAAATTATTTAATTGTCCAATCGAATAATTTAAAAATTTTGGTTTCACATAGGATTTTACTATTGAATCAAATATTGATTTAGACTTAGTCCTTTCTCTAAAAACAGCCCCAAATAATTTAATAACAGAAGCCTTACGAAGTGGGCTTGATTCATTAAAATCATCAACAAGAAACTTGTCAGCCCGTATCGATTCTAAAGCTTCTAATTGATAAGAATTACAAATTATCAAATCAGGATTTAGACTAATAATTTGCTCAATATCAATTTCACTTCCTTCACCTACAGACATAATAGAATCAGAAATATTACCAATTCTACTTTTATTAAACAAGCCCACCACTTTATTTTCAGCACCTAACTTCTCGACGTAAGCGTAAAATGGTGTGGATAACAAAACAACTTTCCTAAAAGAAGATAACCGTAGTGATGATAAAGTTTCATGATTCAAAGTATAAGTAAAAACGGAATCTTTTTTAACTTCAAATAAATCAGATTCGAAATTCGAAACTGCATTTAAACTTTTCTTTTTGGGTGACTGAGAGCAACTCAATAAAAAACTAAGAACAATTAAAAAGCCCCATTTAAACATAGGGCTAAATTAGTTATTTTTAATTATTTATGCTTTATTTAAAGTCATTAACAACACCCTCCCCCATCATAAAAAAATGTAGAATCTGATATATTAATATCGTCTCGATTCAACTCAACCAAAGCTTCTGCAGTTTTATCACAAATGGCTAATGGTTGATTTAATAATAAAGTGTGTCCTTTTGTATCATCAAAGAACTCTTCTGATCCGTAATAGATAGCTGATTTTCCGGTAAATACACAAGGACCATCTTCTGGCATTGGATCTTTAATTGCGCAAACCTCTACGCTTTCGATAAAAATTAATTCGTTTGTATTATAATGTTCTGGAGACAAAACTCGATAAGGTCTTTTAGCTCTGATTTCTACAGTCCCAAACCCAACATCAGTAATCATTTTAATATATTCCTTAAGCGGTAAAGATCCGGAAAGACAAAGGGCTCTTAAAGTTTCATCAACTTTTAATTGCTCAGGCATTTTTTCAGCAACAGGGTCGCTCAGAACTAATCGCCCGTGTGGCTTTAAAACCCTATACATTTCTTTTAAGGCCTTTTTTAAGTCAGCATGAGAAAATATATTAAACAAACAGTTTTGAGCTGCAACGTCAATAGAATTATCTTCAACAGGAAGGCATAACGCATCTCCTTTTCTAACATTAATAAAACTTTTATCAAACCATGCGTTTTCCTTTTCAGCATCCTGCATATTCTCATTACATGCATTAATCATTTCATCAACTACATCCAATCCGATAACACCACCTTTTCTTCTACTGAAATAAGAAAACTGAAGCAATTCCATTCCACCGCCAACTCCGACGTATAGAATTGTTGGGTTATTTATTAAATCTCGAGGATGAACTGTGCTTCCACATCCATAATTCATCTGAAGCATCTTAGTTGGAATACTCAACTCTGGTAATTGCCAAACTGGTGTAGTTGTACAACACAATCCAACGTCAGGAGTTAACGCTGCCTCCTTGTAAACATTCTTGGTAGTTTCTAAATATGTTTTCATCTCTAAAATCGATAATCTTTAGGCAAATCGTTAATATAATCTATATCCGATAAAACCTCTAATAATTTATAACTTATACCATTTACAGTTAGCACCATTTGAGTTTTATTTAGCAAATTAGACTTACTCCATGGCATTTTATCAAATATTTGGCAATGTATTTTTTTTTGACCCAATAGGTAATAGCCTCCATCTTTAGCGGGACCTATTACAACATCGCTCTCAGCTAAACTTTCAAATGCATTGTTAATATGAGCTTCAGTTATTTCAAAACAATCACTTCCTATTAAACAAACTTCCTGATATCCGTCTAGTATAACTTGATTTATTGCGTCAGACATTTTAGCTCCTAAATCCCCTTCTGCCTGAACTCTATTCTCAAAAATATTTTTATTCCATAAATTATGATTTATTAAAGTCGGAAAATGAAAAACAAATACTTTATCAGCTAATGTTTTTAGTGAAACATTTTTTGTGTGGGCTAGCAAGTCTTTGTAAATAGCTAACGCTTTTTGGTCACCAATATCTTGTGCTAATCGGGTTTTAACTTTTCCTAAATCTGGATTTTTAATAAAAATTATTAGTGCTCTCATTAATTAAGTGAACCTTGGCAACTTGAACCGGCACCGGCAGTACAACCGAAACAATGGTTTCCTAGAACAATTTTTCTATTGAGTAATATATCATTATCAAAGTCTGAAATGTTTCCAATGGAATTACTAATCTTTAACTGCAGCATTTGATTGAAATCACAATCATAAAGATTCCCTTCCCAATCAACGGATAGGGTATTGATACACATAATATTCTTTAAAGTTTCAGGGTTGAAGTTATCATGTAATTTTTTCATATAATCTTCATATTTACCAAGAACTAATAAATAATCCAAAAATCTAGAAACAGGCAAATTAGTTATGGTAAACAAACTGTTGAATTCAATATCAAACTCTTTTTTCAACTCTCTTTTGTAATCTAATTCTAATGCGGATTGGTTTGGGGGTAAACCAGGTCCTCCTGGATTAAAAACTAAATTCAGTTCTAAACCTGAATCTTCTTTCCCGTACCCTAACCCATTAAGTACTTTTAAGGCCTGCAATGATTTATTAAAAGTTCCTTTTCCTCTTTGCTTATCTGTATTATCCTCAGTGTAACAAGGTAATGATGCAATCACAACTACTTTATTGTCTTTTAAAAACTGAGGGAATTTTTTATATTTTTTATTTGAAACTAAAATTGTTAAATTACTTCTAACAATTGTCCTAATATTTCTTTTAGATAACTCTTCAACAAACCAAATAAAGTAAGGATTCATTTCTGGGGCACCACCAGTTAAATCAACCGTATTAACAGTTGATTTATCAATAGCTAAAAGGCAAGCGTGCAAAACAGACTTTGTCATTATCTCTTTTCGATCTGGGCCAGCATCAACGTGACAATGCTCACAGGTCATATTACACATATATCCTAAGTTTATCTGAAGAATCTCAAGTTTATCGGGTGTCAAATGTTTTAATTGACTCGTTGCTAATTTTTGAACAAAAGAGTCAACTCCAGGAATACTTCTAGCTAAAAAAGAAACTTGTCTCTTGGATTCTGAAAGTGGACTTTTTCTATTTTTTAAAGACTTTAATTTTGCCATTTATTTCCTTTATTTGTTATTTAAGCTCCAGTTGTATTCTAAATAATCAATATTGGCATTTGAATTTATTGAAGTGTCTGAATATTTATTCAAATACTTAATCAGATCACCCGAGCTTGTAAAATCACTTTTAAACCAATTAAATAATTTAGATATTTTTATTGAATTTGCTTCTATTAAATTTCGATTTGTATCATTAACAAACGTTTTAGCTTGATTGTTTAATTGATCTTTTAGCCTGATAGCTGAATAAGCTGCATTTAATAGTTTAGGACAAGAATAAGATGCGCAAACAATAGCGAAGTGAATTTCGGGAGTTCCCATTTTTCTTAATATATCATGTTCTATGGTGTTTAAGTCGTACTCCAATCCACCAATTTTAAAAAATTTAGTTTTCCATGGTGAAGAAATATCACGTATACTTTTTACAGGCCAATTGTTATTAATTAACTTAATAGTGAAGGCATTATAAGCGTTTATCCAAAATGCTATTTTTTCATCTTTACTCCAATTTGAGTTTATGGGTTGGGAGTCAGAAATCAACTTTAGATAAGCTTCGAAATTTAAATTAGACTGAAATCCTTGATAATTAACTTTACCACTTGAAGAAACGTATTTAATTAAAAGCTTATCAAACAATAAATGGTCCACCTTCTCCGCATCATCTATCAATGAAACTTTTGGCATTAAAACAGAAGTTAGTCCAAACACAATAAGAGTGAATAACAATGGAAGACTTGTTAACTTTTTCATGGCACAGTAATTTAGCAAATTAAATATAATCAAACTGAATATCCTGTCACGAATTAGACATTAACGATTTATGATAAACTCTAGTTTTTATTTCAAAACTAGTTTTATTATTGGTTTTGATGTAAACCATACTACTAATATTCAGTCAACAAATCTTGAAAAAAAAATCTAAAGAAGAGAAGAATTATATTGAAATGCCTTTACCAATTTAACATTTGAAATTTAAAGAATTAAGCCACTAAAATATATGATGAAATAACTTTTGGTTAGAATGTCTTTATTTTGTTAAATCGTAACTCTGTCGATAATATCCGAAATATACAATTATTCCTGAAAGATAATTCCTCGTAAAAATAATAATCTTAAACTTTTAAAACCTTTCAGGTTCTCAGTAAAGGTTATTTTTAATGCAATTAATATTTAAACTACTTTGAAGATATATTAATTCTAGACTATTTGATTTTTGTTTTTGAAATCATGGTATTAAACTTTTTCATGAAATGTAGTCTTAAACTTAAGCCTGAAACAACAAAATCACAAAAAGGTATAGAAACAAGAAAGCCCCAGTAAAAACTGAGGCTTTATCTTGGGCGAAGTACCGGATTCGAACCGGCGACCCTCGGTACCACAAACCGATGCTCTAACCAACTGAGCTAACCTCGCCATAATCACTGCAAAGATAGTAAAAAAACTTAATTTCAAACAAATTTACTGCAATACTTATCCTTAACTTTAATGTTATGAAGAAAAACCCAAAACATACGTTGAAAATTGATGGGATGACTTGTACTAATTGTTCTTTCTCTGTAGAACGCGCAATTAAAAAGTTAGGTGGTCAAGAAATCAACGTTAATTTTAGCACTGGAGAAGCTTCTTTTACTGGAGATATTGATATTAAGAAAGTTAAGTCATCAATAAGTCTTAGCGGGTTCACGATTATAAAAGATGAGAATGAAAAAAATATTTCAACTGTTAAATACGTATTCTTAGTATCCTGTATTTTCACAATTCCTTTAATGCTGCACATGGTTGTAGAAAAAGAATCTATATTAAATAACCCTATTTTACAATTAGTCCTAACGCTTCCTGTCATCCTATCTGGTGGAATCTATTTTTTAAAAAGTGCATATTTTGGAATTAAAACAAGAGTTCTTAACATGAACGTTTTAGTTTCGATGGGATTCTTATCTGCTTTTTTTTACAGTCTATATGGTGCGTTTGTAATCAAAGTAAATATTCATGATTACCTGTTTTTTGAAACCACTGCAGCAATTATCACTTTAGTGCTTTTGGGAAATTTACTGGAAGAAAATGCCATAAAAAAAACAACCTCTGCCCTTTCTGATCTAGAAGAACTTCGTCCTAGAATAGCTAGGCGTGTTTCAAACGGGAAACAAATAGAAAGAGTTAATGTTGAAGAATTAAAAGTTGATGATTTTATCCGAATAAATAATGGAGATAAGCTTCCTGTGGACGGAATCATAGCCTCTGGTAAACTAGAATTAGATGAGAAATTAATTACAGGAGAAAGTATTCCTGTTTTTAAAAATACATTAACGGATGTCGTTAGTGGTACTACTGTAATTTCCGGGTCAGCTTTAGTTAGAGTTACAAAAGGATTTGGTGAATCTACAATAGATCAAATTATTGACCTTGTAAAAAATGCCCAAATACAAAAGCCGAAAATTCAAAAACTTGGTGATAAAATTAGCGCTATTTTTGTACCTACTGTTATTGGGGCATCATTCTTAGCTTTCTTTCTAAATATATTTGTGTTCGAATACAGTTTACAAACTGCAATAATGAATTCAATCGCAGTTCTTGTTATAAGTTGTCCGTGCGCAATGGGTCTTGCTGCTCCAACAGCAATAATGGTCGGTATTGGTAAATTAGCTAAAAATGGAGTCCTAATAAAAGGAGGTGCAACATTAGAGAAATTAGCAAGTGCAGATTTAATTGTTTTTGATAAAACAGGTACACTCACAACAGGAGAATTTATTCTTAATAAATTAAATTGCTACAAAGAGTCAGAAGAGAAAATCAAGCAAGTCATACTATCACTTGAACAACAGAGTAATCATCCTATTGCAGAGTCGCTTGTGAAGGCATTAAATAAAAAAGTTGGTCCTATTTATTTACAAGATGTAATTGAGATTAGAGGAAAAGGAATTAAAGGTACTGATACTGAAGGAAATTTATATCAACTGGTATCTAATCAATATTCTAAAACGTTGACATCTCGAGAACTTACTTCAGATTTAGTTTTATTTAACGGCACATCTGTGGTTGCAGAACTATGGATTAAAGATCAAGCAAAAATTGATGCTGAAGAGACTATTAGTTGGCTTAAATCAAATGGATATAGAACAATGTTATTATCTGGTGATAGGAGAAAAAACTGTGATGAAATAGCCAGAGAATTATATTTAGACGATTTCTATTATGAAAAATCACCTGAAGAAAAATTAAAAATAATTGAAAAACTAAATAAAAATCATAATGTAATTATGGTTGGTGATGGAATAAATGATGCTCCCTCTTTAGCACTAGCTCATGTTGGAGTTTCATTTGGTTCGGCAACAGATATTGCGATTAATAGTTCTGAAGTTATTTTAGTCGATAAAGAATTAGACTCCTTGAAAACAGCTTTACTTGTTGGAAAACAAACGTATCGAACTATTCAACAAAACTTCTTTTGGGCTTTCTTTTACAATATTATAGCTATTCCAATCGCAGCTTTAGGATTTTTAAAACCTATGATTGCAGCTTTGGCAATGGCACTTTCGGATGTTGTAGTAATTGGAAATTCACTACTACTAAAAATAAAAAGAAACTAATACCTTTTGTTTAGTCTCATTTCTTACAACGCTTTGGAAAGTTAAAATTCTTATGAGCCATTTCCATCTCTAACTCTAAATACGCAAAACTTGTGCTGTAATATTCATACACATCATCCAAAGCTATCTGCTTTAATATTAAATAAAAACACTGAGAGCGAATATATAAGTGGTAAACAATCAGTAATTCACGTTTAATTTCACTAACATTAATCCAAGTTAAATTTCGATAAAGGCATAGAAACCAAAACTATACCTTGATCCTAAAGCATAGATATTTATTAAATAAAAACATATTGATAATTGTAATCTAGAGATCACTACATAATCATTCGTAATCACAAAATAACAGAAACAAAAAAAGCCTCTTTCGAAGCTTTTTTGTTTTAAAATTGTTTTTCTATAGCCCTAAAAGATCTGACATACCATAGAATCCAGACTTTCCATTCATAAACTCTGATGCTAAAACGGCACCTAAGGCAAATCCCTTACGATTATGAGCAGTATGTTTTATATAAATTTCATCTATTTCATTCTCGTAAGTAACAACGTGGGTTCCTGGGACCTTGTCGATTCTTTTAGAGATAATCCCTAATTTATCAACAGATTCTGTTGGCTCATTTACCCAAGATTTTTTAGTTGTGTTTTTCTCAAAAATTCCTTCAGCAAGTGTTATTGCAGTTCCACTAGGAGCGTCTAACTTTTCGGTGTGATGAATTTCTTCCATCTCAACCTTGTAGCCATCATGCGGACTCATAAGTTCTGCCAGTTTTTTATTTAACTCAAAAAAAACATTTACACCAACACTAAAATTAGAAGCATAAAACAATCCCGCTCCCGCTTTAGTCTGATTAACACAATCGTCCATTTTATCCAACCATCCAGTAGTACCTACAACTACAGGCACATTAGATTTAAAACAAAGTTGAATATTTAAATAAGCTGTATCAGGAGTACTAAACTCGATAGCAACATCAGCTTTTGATAAATTTTCTTGTGTTAAATCGTCTAAATTATCAGCTCCAATTTTTAAAACAATTTCATTACCTCTGGAAACAGCGATCTTTTCAATCTCTTTACCCATTTTCCCGTATCCTAATAATGCTATTTTCATTTTAATATAATTTGATAGTGCAAATATAAGTCACAAACTTATTCTAAGAAGAAAAAGGAGAATTACGCTCCTTTTCCCACAATCACATTACTTATTTTTTTTTATTATCCTCAAAAACCTGCTTTAAAAAGTCATCTATAGCAGCAGGATCAATCCTCTTCCCTATTATTTTCCGCTCTTTATCAAGAACGAAAGCAACAGGAGTTGAATAGATATCGTAATAATCTCTAAACTTACTTAAATGCGCTGTATCCTGTACGTTAATCCAAGTATACTCATGCTCTCTTAAATAATTTAAATATCCTTCCGTCTCTTGCTCAATATTAATTGCATATACTTCTAAACTCTCTCCCTGATCTTTATATTTTTTATACATATCCCAAAGAACTGGAGTTTGCTTTTTACAATGTCCACAGTCAGAATCCCAAAACCACATAATAACATAGTCAGCGGGAGTTTCATACAATCCGTGTCTAACTTTGTTCGTGTCCTCTAATCCAATTGGTCCATAATTCTCATTTTGATAGGTCATTTGAAGTGGCACAGCAGGCTCATTACATAAACAATATTTCAAATCTTGAACTCTTGTTCTGATCTTAGCTAACTGACCATCTTCTGTCCATGTTGCCTGAACTGGTTCAGATGTGTAGTAACTTCTAGCCATATGGTAAAATACTTTATCCCAACACATTCTTTTTTCCTTCCCACTTTCCCATTTAAAAGTTAAATAGTTAACAACGTATTTAAACACCTCTTCGTTTACTCTCGTCTTTTCAATTAAATTATCCGCATAAAAAGGAATAGAATCAAAATGCTGAGGAACCCATTTATCAAAATAACGTTGAAGCTTCCCATGAAAGACAGGTGTTCTTAATAAACAATTACTGCTAAAGTCAATTTTATCCCAATAATGATTTAAGTAATAATAGTACTTATCTCTATCCGCATCATCACCAGTAAGATTTTTAATAGAATCGGGGAAATCAACATCTTCCTGAACTGCAAATGCGACAGCCATAGGATTGGCGGGATGATTTTTCACAAATTCCTTTTTATAAGCTTGAACTTCTTCTCCTATTTTGATCTTCTCTTCTTTCGTTAAGGTTGAATCTGACATCAACTTCCCTTTCTTTCCAGAAAACTTAAAGTAATCGTAAAGTAATTCGTTATCTGGTGAATTTTTAAAAGTAGTTTTATTTATAAAATCAATAGTATCAGAAAAAACAGAGAATTCTTGATTAGTAATTACAAACTCGAAATAAGCGTTTCGTTTTTCACGTACTATTAAATAAATTCCACAATCCAACTCTTCATCTCCTTCTATTGTGAACTTTTCCTTCCCGTCTACAACTATAGTATCTTTAATGTATTTATTATCCCCAAAGTATCTAGCAAGATAAACTATACTATCGTTAAGATTCTTAATGTTAAATTTAATCTTATGTCCCTGTGCAGTAGCTCCTGCAATGGACAATAACATTATAATGATTAGAGAATATATTTTTTTCATGGTATATTTTTTACTTTGTAAAAATAAGTGTTTTGTTTCTTTTTATTACACCTTTAACATCAATTTAACAATGACTAAATTCTTCACGAGCAATATAAATGCCAAAAAACAAAAAACCACTGGCCAATGACCAGTGGTTTTATTATAATTTCGAAAATTAATTAAACTGCTAAAACTTCCGCAACCTTATCTGCCGCTTCTTGGAGTAATGTTACAGAATGTACACTTAATCCAGAATCTTCTATTAATTTCTTAGCTTCAATAGCGTTTGTACCTTGCAATCTAACGATGATAGGAACATTTATATCTCCAATATTGTTGTATGCATCAACAATACCTTGAGCAACTCTATCACATCTTACGATACCTCCAAAAATGTTAACTAAAAGAGCTTTAACATTTTTATCTTTCAAGATAAGTCTGAAAGCTTTTTCAACTCTTTCAGCATTAGCTGTACCTCCAACATCTAGAAAGTTAGCTGGCTCACCACCTGAAAACTTGATGATGTCCATAGTTGCCATTGCTAATCCAGCTCCGTTAACCATACAACCAACGTTTCCGTCTAATTTTACGTAATTTAATTCATCAGCTTTAGCCTCAACTTCAGTCGGATCTTCTTCAGAGATGTCTCTCATTGCAGCGTAATCCTTATGACGGTATAATGCATTCTCGTCTAATGTAACCTTAGCATCAACAGCGATAACTTTATCATCAGAAGTTTTTAATACTGGGTTAATTTCAAACATCGAAGCATCACATCCAACATAAGCGTTGTATAATGAATTAACAAATTTTGCCATCGCTTTGAAAGCAGCACCTGACAAACCTAGTTTGAAAGCAATTTTTCTTGCTTGGAATCCTTGTAAGCCTAAAGCAGGATCAATAGCTTCCTTATAAATTAATTCTGGTGTTTTTTCAGCTACAGTTTCAATGTCCATTCCACCTTCTGTAGAATATACAATAACATTCTGCCCTGACTCTCTATCTAAAAGTACAGACATGTAAATCTCGGAAATTTCACTCTCTCCAGGATAATATACATCTTGTGCAATTAATACCTTACCTACTTTTTTAGCTTTCCCGTTTGTTTGAGCAGTTTCTAAGTGTCCACCTAGAATACCGTTGACAACTTCAGGAATCTTATCAATTCCTTTCGCTAAAACTACACCGTGAGAACCCGTCTCTTCAACTGTACCTTTACCTCTACCTCCAGCATGGATTTGAGCTTTAACAACGTACCATTCAGTTCCAGTTTCTTCGGTTAGTTTTTTTGCTGCGTCAGTTGCCTGATCTGCAGAATCAATAACAACCCCTTCTTGGATTCCTACTCCGTAACTCTTTAGGATTGATTTTCCTTGATATTCGTGAAGATTCATATTTTTTTAATTTTCAAAGTGACCCAAATTTAATGTATTCTTTTCAACCTACAGAGCTATTTTTAAAAAAAAAGAGACCGTCTGAAAAAGAACAGCTTAACCTGACCTAACTTTGTGACAAAATTGCCATGATAGATACTTTTAGAAAGTTCTGATTTACTATTTATTATTATTCAATTAGATGGATTTAAACGCTTTATCTATTTTTTATCTTATTATTTTTTTCAGTAGTCACTGTTTTGTAGACCATCAGTATTAAATTCACAAAATCGATTCTCCTTTTTAATTCTGTTCTCGAAAAAAATTATAACACGAAAAAAAATTCGATTACATTTATATTTTTTTAAAGTAAACAATAAGACTTTATGTTTTAGAACTTACTATCTAAGAATCCTAAAACTATTTTCGTTCCTTTTGTGGACTTCATCATTAGTAAGTATAGGTCAAAGAACAAACGCTACATTGCTATGAAATTGTCGTTAAAAGTTCTATTAACATTAAAAATGTTAATTAATAGTGAACAAAAGTACAGTACTGACCTAGTAGATTCAAATTTTGGTTAATTAACTTTGAATTAATGTTTTCATTTTTTCAAGCAAGAAAGCCAAGGCGATATAAGCACAAGGCTCAATATCAAAAAAACACTTCTGAAAATAAAGAAGCTAATGAAAGAAGGATTTCTTTTACTCAAAAAAAAATCACAAATGAAATGTACGATCGGTATGATCGAATTCCATTTAGCGACATCAAAAAGGCTGGAAGAAATAGAATTATGACTAAAGCAATAATCCTAGCTGTAATATTGAGCCTGTTGATTATTTACTTTGAGAAACTTGAAGACTTATTAAGTAAACTAGAATAATGGAGAATGTAATAAACTTATTACCTGATGCAGTTGCAAATCAAATTGCAGCTGGTGAAGTAATTCAGAGACCTGCTAGTGCAGTTAAGGAATTAATGGAAAACTCCATAGACTCTGGGGCTGAAAAAATTCAGTTAATCATAAAAGATGCTGGAAAAACTTTAATCCAAGTAATTGATGATGGATGCGGAATGACGGAACAAGATGCTCGAATGAGTTTTGAACGTCACGCAACATCTAAAATTAACACGGCTCAAGATTTGTTTGCGCTATGCACAAAAGGTTTTAGAGGGGAAGCCTTGGCTTCGGTTTGTGCAGTTGCTCATATTGAAATGAAAACAAGAAGAGCAAAAGATGAATTGGGTTTCCATTTGATTAATGAAGGAAGTAAAATAACAAAACAAGAAGCTATAACCACTCCTGTAGGCACTTCAGTTAGCGTTAAAAACTTATTTTACAACATACCTGCTAGAAGAAAATTTTTAAAATCTACATCTGTTGAAACACGACATATTATTGATGAGTTTCAACGTGTTGCCTTAATTCACCCAGAAATAGCTTTTGAATTAATTAATAACGATACTGAGGTATATAATTTACCAAAAGGAAACTTTAGACAAAGAATTGTTTCTGTTTTTGGAAAAAGCTTTGACGAGAAATTGGTTCCAATTGAAGAAGACACAGATATTGTTGGTGTAGCTGGATTTTTTGGGAAACCAGAATTTGCAAAAAAGACAAGAGGAGAACAGTTCTTTTTTGTGAATAAACGTTTCATTAAAAACAGTTATTTAAACCATGCAATTGCTCAAGCTATGGATGATTTACTTCCTCCGAAAGCTTACCCAACATATTTTATTCAGTTGGAAATTGATCCAGCTGAAGTTGACATTAATATTCACCCAACAAAAACTGAAGTTAAATTTGGGGATGAAAAATCTATTTACGCAATTCTAAGAGCTGCCACAAAAAGAAGTTTGAACCGATTTAAAGTTGCGCCCACTTTAGATTTTAATCAAGAAACTTCTTTTAATTCATATGACCCTGAATTTAACGGCCCTATTTCAGAACCTAAAGTTCAAGTTGACTCAAGCTTCAATCCATTTGAAAAACCAAAAGAGGCTAAAGCGAAAAGTTGGAGCTCTGGAAATTCGTTTAAAACAAGCTCTGCAAAGGGAAGTTTTGATTGGAAGAATCTTTACGAACAAGACAAAGATTTAAAAAATGAAAATTTCGACGACCTTTTAGGCGATATAGAATTTGAAGAAGAGCATGAGCAAACTAAACTAATCAAAGAAGATATTAATAAGTTTACTTTTGTAAAACAAATTTACAAGCAATATATTCAAACATTTTACAAAGGAAATTTAATTTTTATTGATCAAAAAAGAGCACATGAAAGGGTTTTATATGAATACTTTCAAACTGCTCTAAAAGAGCAAAAAAAAACCTCTCAACAATTATTATTTCCAGAGTCCATTTCTTTACAAGCGGCAGATGCTGAATTGCTTAAAAGCGTTTTACCTGATTTGCAGCAAATGGGTATTGACATTAATGAATTTGGCCCAACTGATTTCGTTGTAAACGGACTACCTTCTGATCTTCATGAATTAAACGCAAAACAACTTATCGAACAGTTGATTGAGCAGTTTAAATTAAATGGTGACGAAGTTAAAATTGATAAGCGAGAAGCTCTAACTAAGAGTATGAGCAGGAACATAGCTATTAAAAAAGGGCAGAAATTAGAAGTTGAAGAAATGTCGGAGTTAGTAAATCAATTATTCGATTGTGAATCACCGTTTATCAACCCATATGGTAAAACAACATTTTTTAACTTTACGTTGGAAGAAATAAGTGATAAATTAGATAAATGATCAATTTTCAAAACATACCACCTGTTACGAAGAATTTAATTATTTTAAACGTAGTTGTTTTTGTTTTGCAAAATTTCATACCTGATTTTACATTTAATTTTGCTTTACATTTTTTTAAATCTCCAGACTTTCAACCTTATCAATTAATAACGCATATGTTTATGCATGGAGGTTTTACTCACCTCTTATTTAATATGTTTGGTGTTTATATGTTTGGAAGTGCCATTGAATCCAAACTAGGCGACAAAAAATTCTTACTGTTTTATCTTATTACAGGGTTTGGAGCTGTCGTCCTTCACATGGGATCACAAATGCTTGAAAACCATGAAATGGTAAACCAACTTAACGTTTGGTACGCAGAAGCAAGAATTTCGGATCAACAACTATCTAATGGATATTACAATACATTTAACATCACTGTTGGTGCCTCAGGAGCTCTTTTTGGGTTATTAACTGCATTTGGATTACTTTTCCCAAATCAACAAATTTTCCTCATGTTTATACCAGTTCCAATAAAAGCAAAATATTTTGTTCTGCTTTATGCTGGATATGAATTATTCCAAGGTCTACAAGGTTCGCCTGGAGATAACATTGCACACTTCGCACACTTAGGTGGGGCATTGTTTGGCTTATTAATTATAAAAGAATGGAAAAAAAAGAACTTAATTTAAATGAAAGATATAATCCAAGATATAAAGCAAAATTTTAAAAATGGCGATGTTATTACAAGAATTATTTATGCCAATGCAGCCATTTTTTTAGGAATATCAGTTTTAGGTATCCTTTTCAGTCTTATTAGCGGAAATAACTTAGAATCAATAAAAAACAACATTTTAGATTGGTTAGCCTTACCCACAAATAACATCACAAGTTTACTCATCAAACCGTATACATTTATCAGCCATATGTTTTTACATGTTGATTTTTTTCACATGTTATTTAATATGGTTTTACTGTATTTTCTTGGTAAATTATTCTTAAATTATTTTAGCCAAAAACAATTATTCGGGGTTTATATCCTAGGTGGTTTACTAGGTGCTTTAATCTTAGTTCTGACAACAACACTTTCTCCTTTTTTTAAAACCCCTGGCGTTGCTTATGGAGCCTCAGCTGCAGTTATGGCAATTGCAATTGGAATAACATCTTATACTCCAAATACAAAAGTGATGATTTTTGGAATGTTCCCTGTGAAACTAATGTGGATTGGAATTGCTTATGTTGGATCCGATTTAGTTTCTTTTTACGATTCCAATACGGGAGGACATATTGCCCATCTAACTGGTGCTGGAGTTGGTTATTGGTTTTCAGCGTCATTCAAACAAGGAAACGATATAACTATGGGAGTGAGTAAGACAATCACTAAACTTTCAAAGTTATTTTATTCAAAGCCTAAAATGAAGGTAGTATACAATCAGGAAAAAGTGAAAAAAATGTCCGATTATCAGTACAACACCCACAAAAAAGCTACTCAAAGTGAAATTGATGCAATTTTAGATAAAATATCAAGTAGCGGTTACAGCTCTTTGTCAAAACTCGAAAAAGATATTTTATTTCAACATTCAAACAAAAAGTAATTTGAAAAAGTATCTTAAATACGCTCCATTTTACTTGTTATCGATCTTGCCATTTTGGATTATTTATGGCTTTGCTTCTTTTGCTTTTTTCATTCTTTATCATGTTACTAGTTATAGGAAAGAGATAATTAATCAAAATCTAAAAAACTCATTCCCTGAAAAAAGTGAGCAAGAAATAAAAAAAATAGCGAAAAACTTTTATCATCATTTTTGTGAAACATTTTTGGAAGCCGTTAAGTTTTTAACCATTTCCAAAAAAGCGATTGTTAAACGTTATAAGTTTAAGAACTTAGATTTATTAGAGGATTTATACAGCCAAAAACAAAGCGCGATACTTTATGCAGCACATTTTGGAAACTGGGAATGGATGTGCTCTCTTCCAATTAGTTCTGATTATAAACTAATTTCATTTTACCAAGAACAATCAAACAATTACTTTAACGACTTCATGCTTTTATTACGAGAGCGCTTTGGTAATCAATGTGTTGAATCAAAATCTGGTTTTAAGGAAATAATTAAAAATGCTCGTGAAGGAAATACAACGTTAGCCTATGTAATCGGAGATCAATCCCCAATGAGTAAAAGTTCTATGCATTGGACTAACTTTTTAAATCAGGATACAGCTTTTCTAATAGGAGCTGATAGAATGGCAAAAAAATGCAATCAATTACTCATTTACCCGCATGTTACCAAACCTAAAAAAGGTTTTTATGAAATAGAATTAAAACTTATCCCAACAGAGAGTCAGGACAAAGTAGCTATTGAGTATTACGCTTCTTTTTTAGAAGCAAACATAAAAGCCCAACCTGAACTATGGCTTTGGTCACATAAACGCTGGAAGAGGAAAAAAAACGCTTAATTTAATCAGCTGATAATTTACTTTTTAAAACCTCAATTGCTTTCTCTTCTTTTTTAGGAAGACTCTCTAATGTATATAGGAATGTGTTTATAAACTTGTCTTTTTTAGCTACCTTTTTAAGTAAATCAAAATGCTCAGCGAAGTATTGGTTTTTCAGTAGGTAGGCGTTGTTAACAGGGTAAATAAATCGTTGCTGTATAAATGAGCCGCTATCCTTGAAGTCATTAAACAAATTGTTTTCTAATATTCTGTATAGCTTTTCGTTTAAATCTTCATCAGCGCCAATTCTTACAATCGTTTTATTTATTACCTCGTAAGATTTCTCTAAAATGTTATTTAGTTTCTTTACTTTTTTAAGGTCAACCGTGTCATTTATTTCTGCAAAAAACTGAGCTCCAAAAGTTCCAAAAACTTCACACGCACCTTCTTCCAAAAATAAATTCATTTTACTTTTTTTGAAATGCTGATGAGCTGCTTCGTGAAAAATTAACAAAGCAACACTCTCATTGTCATAAGCTAATAAAGAATTTGTTACTGTAAAATCATGCGCTCCATCCCTGGTGTAAAGTAAAGTGTGATATCCTTTACCTAAATAATACTTTTGATTTTTAATCGCCATTTCCTTATTAGGACCGAAATATAAATAATCTTTAATTCCTTTTGGAGATTTTACTTGATGAGCTTCAGAAACGTATAAATAATAATGAGGAGACTCATCTGTTGACCATTTAGAAAAGAAATCATTTTTAAAATTTAGCTCCATATGCTCTTGAGCATAAACCTTTAAAGATCCTATTAAGTTTAGCTTTTGATTTGTCAAACTATCTTTACCAAACGTTATTTTTGGTATCAAGCTTAACCCAACACTCGCCAAAAAAGACTTAAATAAAAACTCCTTTCGATTCATAATTGCAAATTAATAAATATTTCAAAATATCTTAGTAAAATGATCGAAGCCACTAAAAACAAATCTAGTGCCGTTTTAATTGCTTTATGCGGTGCACTTTTGTTTTCAAGTAAAGCTGTGTTAATTAAATTCGCTTATCAATATGATGTCGATAAATTATCATTGCTCGTTTTAAGGATGGGATTTGCTCTACCCTTTTACTTATTCTTCGCATTTAAATCAAACGCAAACCCAAAAGCTACTCCGATAAAAAAGAAGGATTGGATTTTATTAGTTTATCTAGGAATAATTGGATATTATTTTGCTAGTTTTTTAGATTTATGGGGGTTAGAGTTTATTTCAGCAGGAATGGAAAGACTAATCCTATTTATATATCCAACCATAACAACCATTTTAATAGCGATTACCTTTAAAAGGAAAATTTCCCGCAACACATGGATTGCTATACTTTTAACTTATGTAGGAATTAGTATTGCATTTTGGGAGAAAATTTCTTTGAACGACAATACTGATTTTTGGTTTGGAGCGCTCTTAATTTTTGGAAGCGCCCTAACCTTCTCTTTTTACCTAGTGGGAAGTGAAAAACTAATCCCAAAATTTGGATCAAAAAAATTCACCAGTTACTGCATGATTGTTTCCTGCATAGGTGTATTAGTTCATTTTGGAATTCAAAATTCTATTGATATTACTAGTTTTCGTTGGGAAGTTTACTCAACAGCATTAGCTATAGCTTTTTTCAGCACCGTCTTACCTTCTTTCATGATGAGCATGGCCATCAAGCAAATCGGAGCAAGCACTACCGCTATAATTTCGAGCGTTGGACCAATTTGGGTTTTAGTTCTAGCTTATTTTGTTTTAGGAGAAGAGTTTTATCTTCTCCAGATAAGTGGAACTGCAATTGTAATTTTGGGTATTCTTCTTATTTCAAAAGAGAAAGGTTAGTTATTTAACCATCGCCAGTAAATAACCAAAATGTATTCCTTCATGAATGTTGTTGAAACTAATTGCTTCTTCGATACTTGTAAGCTTTAAACCAAAACTTGTTTCATAATCTGAGTAATTTGTAAACAAACCTTCATTATAGTCTTTCTGCAACTGATCTACAGCAGTAAATAATAAATCCTTTACCTTTCCAATTTCGATAACAGAAGGAATACTATTGGTTGGTTTTGTTCCTTTTCTATACAAATCAACCAATTCATCATCAATAATCATATCATTACCACTCAATTTATAACACAACAATTGTTGAGTTACAACACAGTGAGCAATATTCCAATATATACTATTATTATAACCTGTTGGAATATCAAATGCACGATCTTTATTTTTCTCTAAAAATGTTAACATATTCATTCTCGTCTGTCGCAATTGGTCAAACATAATTTTCATACACTTTTTTTTTCAAATTAAATTTAATCAATAGTTTTTTAATTGTCTCTTCCAGCTAAACAAAACAACACCCATTAAAACTACCAAAGTCCCTATTCCTGACAAAATAGAAATTTGCTCACCAAAAAACAACCAACCGATTATAAACGCATGTACAACACCCAAATACTTCAATACACTCACGTTTGCTGCTTTATCTGATTGTAATGCTTTTGTTAAAGCGATTTGTGCGACCTGAGTTAAAGTTCCTAAAACCAAAATAATCATCCAATCAAAAGCAGTTGGCCAAATCCATTTTCGGAATAACAATGTTAAAATGAGTGCTACCGGAGTTCCTATTAGTGGAAAATATAAAACAACAACTAAAGGGTGGTCTGTTGTTCTACAAACTCTAACGCAATTATATGCTAAACCAGCTAAGCTTGATGCACCCAACCCTAAAAGCAATAAATTAAATGTTAAACTTAATTCGCCTTTTTTAAGGATCAAAACACCCAGCACACAAATAAGCAAGTAAAACCATTGGATCGGTTTCACTTTTTCTTTCAACCAAAAAACAGCGATAAAAGCGGTAAATATTGGAGACAAATAGTTTAGCATTATCGCTGTTCCCAAAGGAACATTTTTTATCAAAACAAACCCCATTATCAAAGCAAGAACTCCTGCAACTCCTCTCAATATTAATACAGGTTTATTGTTCCCCCAAGGACTAATTTTTAAAATGTTAAGCTGGAAAACTGAAATAATTAAAGATATTACACATCTAAAAAAAACAAGTTGAAACTCGCTATAACCTTCAAAATATTTAATGATAGAATTTACAACTGCAAAAGCAACTGTGGATATTATCATTAAAAAAACCGTTTTCCAATTCATAGTTAAACCTTGCTGCAAATTTCACGTAATTATTTCCAAATATTCTATTATGTTAAAAAAAGTTTACATAGTATCTGCAGTTCGTACACCGATTGGATCTTTTGGTGGAAAGCTCTCCAAAATACCAGCAACCCAACTTGGAAGTATTGCTATTGAGGGAGCGATTAAGCACGCTGGAATTAATCCTAGTGCTATAAATGAAGTTTTAATGGGAAATGTACTCCAAGCAAATACAGGCCAAGCTCCTGCGCGTCAAGCGGCGATGGGAGCCAATATACCCAACACAGTTCCTGCAACTACAATTAACAAAGTGTGTTCCTCTGGAATGAAGTCGGTAATGTTTGCCGCGCAATCGATCATGCTAGGAGACAATGACATTGTAGTTGCTGGAGGAATGGAGAACATGTCACAAGTACCTTACTACACAGACAAAATGAGATGGGGTTCAAAACTTGGAAATGTAAATATGATTGACGGATTAGTAAAAGATGGCTTAACAGATGTATATAACGATTACCACATGGGAAATGCCGCTGAATTATGTGCTAAAGAACATAATATATCTAGGAAAGAACAAGATGATTTTGCAATTGAATCTTACAAAAAAAGCGCAAAAGCATGGAATAATGGCGCATTTAAAAATGAAATAATTCCTGTTGAAATACCACAAAGAAAAGGTAATCCTTTGATAATGGATACGGATGAAGAATTCACAAACGTCAAACTGGAAAAAATACCCAACCTTCGACCTGTTTTTCAAAAAGACGGATCAGTAACAGCAGCAAATGCTTCTACATTAAATGACGGAGCTGCTGCTTTAATTTTGGCAAGTGAAGAAAAAGTTAAAGAACTTAAGCTTACCCCAATTGCAGAAATTATAAGTTACGCTGATGCCGCTACTGAACCTGAGCGATTTACAACAGCACCTTCTGAGTCTATTACAAAAGCATTAAATAAAGCAAATCTAACAACAAACGAAATTGATGTTTTTGAATTAAATGAAGCTTTTAGCGTTGTTGGGCTGGCAAACATCAAAATTTTAAATCTATCACCAGATAAAATAAACATTAATGGAGGAGCTGTCTCTCTCGGGCATCCATTAGGTTGTTCAGGAGCCAGGATCCTTGTGACATTATCTAATATTTTAAAAAAAACTGGAGCAAAATATGGTGCAGCAGGAATTTGCAATGGTGGCGGTGGGGCTTCTGCCGTAATTATAAAAAAGGTTTAATACTTTTGTATTTATGAAAACACTTTTCTCAGTTGCTATAGCAATTACTGCATTTGCTTGTTCGAAAAATAAGAATGCTCATTTAGAAAATAGCTGGGAATTGGAATCTTATGTTCAAAACAGAGGCGCACTCGTAACCAATATTTTATTTACAAACTACACTTTGATAATTTACGACGATTCATTGTATACAATTCAAATGGATAAAAACAGCTTTAATGGTGCATTTACTAAAGTTTCAAAGAAAATTAATTTTCATTTACCGTTAACTTTTACAGAGCTTTGTTGTGACTCGACAGTTTCAACAGAAGCAAAAAATTTATTAATCGATAGTGTTTCCGTTTACGAAATCAATGATAATTCGTTAAAACTATCAGGAGCCCACGGGACTTTTTTAAAATTTTCGCTTAAAAATTAAACTTGATTTAAAAAGTTAAAAATAATTAAATTCAAATTTTACGCTTTAAATATTTGATAGTAAGGATATTTTTATATTTTTGTTGCGTTGATTAACTTGAACGGTAAAAATTGATTATTATGAAAAAGGTATTATTATCATTAGCTGTTGTAGCATTCATGGCTTCATGTGGTGGAACAGAAACTGCTGAACCATCTGTATTAGACGCTGTTAAAGGTGCTGCTGAATCTGCTGCTGACTCATTAAAAGCAAACGCTCCAGAAATTGAAGTTGTTGTTGCTGCTGTAGATTCTACAGTTGAAACTATTGTTGAATCTGTTGATTCTACAGTTGAAGCTGTTGTTGAATCTGTTGATTCCATAGCAAAGTAATTCACTAATGAATTAAAAAAAGATTTTTCTTTGAAAATTGCCTCACATTTAAATGTGAGGTTTTTTTTTGCTCTATTCTTTTGAAAAATCGCTTAATTATTACTGCTTTAATCACCTACTTTTTTAGATCACAACCATGCTTCCAGCAATTTTGGGTAACGCAATCTGTTTGAGTCGTGCATCGCTCATCTGTTTTTTCAGCAGCTATACATTGACGATTCTGTATATAAGCTGATTTTAATTTAAACGAGATTGATTGATCTTTCCATAAATCAGCATCAAAAGACTCTTCGGCAAAGTCTTCCAAATATTCAGGTAAATCGGCAAAAAAATTATACCCAACATACTTCTCTACGCTATCAATTGACATAGAATACTGTTGTAAAGTATTCGCATTATTCGAATTTGGAATTATAAATCCAATAGCACCTAAATCTAAGCCATTTCGAACTAATACAACTTTAAAAAACTTATCGGGAACATTAACTCTCCCATCACCAATCATTTTAGGTTCCAATAAATCATAAATTGGTCCAGTAATCACAAAAACACTATCAAAAACAACAGCCCATCCGGCAATCATATTATCCAAAATCCTCCAAGCTCCTTTTTTAAATGCCATATTCATGGGCACTACGTTTAACATATTATGAACAGCGTTCATTTCATGAATAGAATTTCTTGCCGCACTACGAGGTTTTAACCTTCCCATCGCATAACTATATCCTATGTAATCTGATGGGGATGCACAATTCACAATTGAATCGTCTTTATGAAAAAGTATCAAGGGTGATTGATTACCTCCAACATCTGCGCTCGTTATTGTGTAACCAATCCAATTACAAACTTTTCTTCCTTGATTATACGCATAAAAATATCCATCCTTCTTTAGTGCTAATTCATTTTTAGGGACAATATAATTTTGAGAAGTAACAATTTGAGAAATTAATAATAAAATAAATAAACCTATTTTCATTTTCTAAAAGTTACAAGTATTGTAGGCCTTAATTAATAGGAGTGCATATATTTTAAACTTTAGTGTGTAAAAAAGGCGAGATTTTTCTCGCCTAATGTAATTATTCACTAATTAACTTAACTTGCATTTTAAGTAACGTAACCATTTGAAAAAAGTTACTTTTTATTTTTTCATTATATCCATGAATACATCAAACGTAATATCAGTTTGATCTCCAGACTCCATATTCTTAACTCTTATAAGTCCTGATTCAATCTCAGACTCTCCTACTAGAACAACAAAACGAGCGTCTTTAGCATTTGCGTAAGACATTTGTTTCTTCATCTTAGCAGCTGAAGGATAAACTTCAACAGATACATTTTCTTTTCTTAACTCCGAAACTAATGGCATTACAAAACGCTCCTCTTTCTCTCCAAAATTCACAAAAAACACATCTAATGCTTCTAATCCATTTTCAGGGAAAAGGTTATTATCTAATAACACATCATAAATTCGATCTGCTCCAAACGAGACCCCAACTCCACTAACGCCTTTTAAACCAAAAAGATCAGTTAGACCATCGTAACGACCTCCACCGCAAATACTCCCTTTAAAGCCCTCGCAAGTAACTTCAAAAATAGCACCTGTATAGTAGTTTAAACCACGAGCAAGGGTCACATCCAATTCAAGTGAATGCGCAACATTTAAGTTTGATGCATAATTGAAAATGAATTCCAATTCTTCAACACCTTTCATCCCTATTTGACTCTCTTTTAAAAAAGATTTTAAACTAGCAATCTTTCCATCTAAACTACCAGACAATTTAATAACTGGTCGAAGTTTGTTAATTGCGTCTTGTGAAACACCTTTGGCAATCATTTCTTCATTTACTTTATCTAAGCCTATTTTGTCTAATTTGTCGATGGCAACAGTGATATCAATAATTTTATCCGCTTCTCCTACAACTTCTGCAATGCCTGCCAAAATCTTCCTGTTATTTAACTTAATACTAAATCCAGGGATTTTTAAAGCTGTTAAAACTTCATTGAAAATTTGAATAAACTCAACTTCACATAATAAGGAATCTGTTCCAACAACATCAACATCACATTGGTAAAACTCTCTGTATCTTCCTTTTTGAGGTCTATCAGCGCGCCAAACGGGTTGAATTTGATATCTTTTAAAAGGGAAAGTTAATTCATTTCTGTTTTGAACTACGAAGCGCGCGAAAGGAACTGTTAAGTCATACTTCAAAGCTAATTCTGCAAAGTCCGACTCTTTCGAATGCTCACTTATTCCATTAACAGCTTTTTTAAACTTATCTCCTCTATTTAAAAGTTTGAACATTAATTGATCCCCCTCATCTCCATACTTCCCAGTAAGGGTCTTGAGGTTCTCTATCGCTGGAGTTTCAATTTGTTGAAATCCAAACTTTTTAAATACCGACTTAGCAGTATTGAAA
Source organism: Flavobacteriales bacterium (assembly GCA_029251005.1). Classification (GTDB taxonomy): domain Bacteria; phylum Bacteroidota; class Bacteroidia; order Flavobacteriales_C. Next base: position 42,063 of record JAQXEE010000006.1, read on the forward strand.
ATAAAGTTCCTTCCTGCCATCTCTTTAGGTATGAAGTCCCTTGTTCCTTTTGGTATACTAGGTTTGCTCATAAAGTAAAATACATTTGAAAAATAAAACTACGTGTAGATCAATTATCTATTATCATCAAAGTTTCACGCTTTTACTTTACCAGTTTCTTAAACTTAATTCTCTTGGGTCCTGTATCACCCATACGCTTCTTCCTATTTTCCTCATACTCAGTATAACCACCTTCAAATGAGTAAATTTGAGAATCTCCCTCAAATGCGATAATATGCGTACAAACTCTATCTAAGAACCATCTATCGTGAGAAATAATTACTGCACAGCCTGCAAAATTACTTAAACCTTCTTCTAATGCTCTTAGTGTATTCACATCAATATCATTCGTTGGCTCATCTAGTAATAATACATTACCCCCTTCTTTTAGAGCAAGCGCCAAATGCAATCTATTTCTTTCACCACCAGATAGTACACCACATTTTTTGTTTTGATCTGAACCTCCAAAGTTGAATCTTGAAACATAAGCCCTTGAATTCATCACTTTTCCTCCAAGATCTATATTTTCTAATCCATCAGAAACAACATCATAAACACTCTTCTCAGGATCTATAGCATCATGAGATTGGTCAACATAGGAAATTTTAACCGTTTCACCTACTTTGAATGTTCCTGAGTCGGGAGTTTCTTCGCCCATAATCATTTTAAACATTGTGGTTTTACCAGCACCGTTTGGTCCGATAATACCAACGATTCCTGCTGGTGGCAATTTAAAGTTTAGTCCTTCATATAATAGTCGGTCATCAAAACCTTTTGAAACATCAATAGCTTCTATAACTTCGTTACCTAAACGAGGACCATTAGGAATGTACATTTCTAAACTCTCCAGCTTAGAATTACCGTCCTCACTCATCATTTTTTCATAATTTGCCAATCTGGCTTTAGATTTAGAACCTCTTCCTTTTACGCCTTGTCTAACCCAATCCAACTCCTCAGCTAAGGCTTTCTGACGTTTACTTTCAGTTTTTTCTTCTTGCGCTAATCGCTTTCCTTTTTGATCTAACCAAGTTGAGTAATTCCCTTTCCAAGGAATACCTTGACCTCTATCTAATTCTAAAATCCAACCAGCAACATTATCTAAGAAATATCTATCATGCGTTACGGCAATTACAGTTCCTTGATACTGAGATAAGAAAACCTCTAACCATTGAACAGATTCTGCATCTAAGTGGTTAGTCGGCTCATCTAGTAATAAAATATCTGGTTGCTTTAATAGCAATCTACATAATGCAACTCTTCTTCTTTCTCCCCCTGATAAATTCTTTACAGAAGCATCTCCGTCTGGACATCTTAATGCGTCCATTGCTCTTTCTAACTTATTATCAAGTTCCCAAGCATCTAAAAGATCTATCTTTTCTTGAGCTTTTGCTTGACGGTCAATTAACTTTTCCATCTTTTCTGGACTTTCCAAAATATCTGGATCCATAAAAAGATTATTAATTTCTTCAAATTCTTTTAAGACATCAACAGTTTCCTGTACACCTTCTTCAATTATTTGTTTAACTGTTTTGGTTTCGTCTAACTCAGGTTCTTGCTGCAAATAGCCAACAGAGTACCCCGGAGAGAAACTAATATCTCCTTGGTAAGACTTATCAACGCCAGCAATTAACTTTAATAAAGTTGATTTTCCAGATCCATTCAATCCAAGGATTCCGATTTTAGCACCATAAAAAAAGGATAAATGAATATTTTTCAAAATTTGTTTCCCTGATGGTAAAAGTTTTGAAACTCCTGACATCGAAAATATTACTTTCTTATCGTCTGACATATCTATTTTTTTCTAAATTAGAAGGTAAAAATAAAACATCCATCGGAAGAAACAACTAATAAAGACGGAAGTTTTAAGTATTTATAAATTAACTGTAGACCGTGAATTTTTATTGACTACAAAAAGAAAAATCCGCAAGAATTCGCGGTTTGTAATGAAAAATATTATCACAATTTCACAAGCTTCTCATACAATCACAAAGTGTATAGCTTTACAAACTCGCTACAGGTCTTTAATTTTTACAACATGGATGGTTATATCTGTTCAAGGATGAGGCAATTTCGAGAATGCCACAAACACTAAAATTCGACTAGATGGAATTATAATATTCGATTTCAAATAAAAGAAAATTATACTTAACACAAAAAAAATCTAAACTTCTGACCAAAAAAAATAATGTTAAATCCATTTAGCAGACTTTGGAAGAAATAGCATTTATGTACTTAAAGAAAACAGAAAATAAAGAGTTAGACTACAACATTTATATTGACATCAGTCAATGAGACTAGATTTATTGAATGAATGATTTAAACTTTAACTTTGATACTTTAACAGAAGAAAAATGCAGCGTTCAAACAAACTAACCCTCTGATATATTAATTGGGCATTAATTAAAAAAAAATTAGGAGTGATAGGTTTTATTGCTAAGAAATTTTAATTCCCGTCAACCTATTCAATAGAGATTAAATGATAATTTATTTTAGACTAATGCCCAATTGATATAAAAAGGGGAGCAT
>JAQXEE010000046.1 GCA_029251005.1 Flavobacteriales bacterium
AGCGTTACACCATTACCTGTAGAGCTCATCTCTTTTGAGCCAAAATGCATTGATAACCAAACAGTAATAAAATGGACAACAGCCGCCGAAATAAACAACTCCCATTTCGAAATCCAACACTCCACCGATGGTAACTCATGGAGCACTATTGATAGCGTGCAAGGAGCAGGAAATTCCACCGCGGTAATTAACTACGAGCAACCCGTAAAAGTAAACAGCAATCAAGAGGTAGATTACTACCGCTTAAAACAAATAGATTTCGATGGAACATCTGCCCACTCTGATATTAAAACTTGCAGTTGCGATGGAGGACTGGAAATAACAAGTCTTTACCCCAACCCTTCGGATGGAGAGGTAAACATCCTCATCAACTCCACCGAAGGCGGTACACTAAGCCTAAAAATTTACGATACCCTTGGAAAACTGATTGTTAATGATGATTTAACCATCCAAGAAGGCGCCAATGTAATTAACAAGGTCATCCAAGGAGAAGGCGGTAAATACTTTGTTTCAGCCAGTATCAGTAACGGAAAATACTACGATTACGAGGTGATTGTAATTAAATAAGAATTAAAGAAAAGAATTGAATAAAACCTAAAATATGAAAAAGTCAACCTATTTAATCGCCTTAGCACTTGGAGCAAGCACAATCTCCTTAGCACAAAATGTAGGGATTAACACCGATGGGAGTGATCCTGATACCGATGCATTACTACACCTTTTAAACACTAATAGCACTGCTTTAGATCCATTAATACGGTTAGAAAACCAACAAGGGGCTTCGGTAAATGGAATTGAATTACTTAATTCGGGTGGCGCAACAGCCGCTGAGTGGGATTTATATATTCCATCGAGTACAACCGATTTTAGGGTAAGTAACGGTACAACCGACCATGTAACCATTCAAAACGATGGTGATGTTGGAATTGGAACAACTTCGCCAACAGGTAGACTGCACGTACATGGCGATGGTGTGGCTGACGGAGGAATCATTACAAGATTCACAAGCGATGATAATAGACCTTTTGATATTTTAAGTCCAGTTGCAGGAGACCTTACTTCACCTTTCCAACTTTATACACTCAACGCCTTTGAATTTTTAGTGTTAGAACCAGCAGGAGCACTCTCGACTCTTAATATCGAAGCTGACGCAGATGTAAGAATAGAGAGTGATGATAATGCCAATATGCTTTTTGTAGATTACAGCGCTGATGCAGTAGGTATAGGAACAACTTCACCCGCCAGCACAATAGATATACAAGGTAGCATGGGCTTAAAAGTAACAACAATCACCTCTGCCACAACTTTGGATCAAACTCACAACGTAGTTTTATGTAACACGGGATCTTATACAGTAACGCTTCCTGCAGCAGCATCTAACACCGGGAAAGTATATTACATTAAAAATATTGATAGCGATGGGGATTACTTTACCATCGATGGAAATAGTACCGAAACCATTGATGGTGATGAAACATTTGAATTACTTGCTTACAATCATGCTGTAAGAATAATTAGTGATGGAAGTGGTTGGCATGTTATAAATGAAGTGGGTAAGGAAAATAAAGACATTTCAGGTTGCGGAACTTATTTTACCTTTACATGGCAAGATGTAACCAATCCTTCAACGGGTTTAACATGGATGGACCGTAATTTAGGAGCCCAGAGGGTTGCCTTAAGTAGTACAGACGATAAAGCTTATGGAGACCTATACCAATGGGGTCGCTCGGCAGATGGTCATCAATGTAGAACATCAAGTACAACCGCTACTAACGCTTCTGATGAAACTCCAGGTGATGCTCTTTTTATATATGAAACAAGTTCACCTTACGATTGGCTTACTACTCAAAACGATAACTTATGGCAAGGGGTTGATGGAACCAACAATCCTTGTCCAGGCGGTTATCGTTTACCCACAGAAACGGAATTAGA
>JAQXEE010000056.1 GCA_029251005.1 Flavobacteriales bacterium
GAATACTCTCAATCAATTGATGTTACTGTTAATGGGGGCGGTGGTTTCTACAACTTATATGATGCTGCTACTGGTGGTACAAAAATAAAATCTGTTACTGGCTCATCTTTCCCTATCACAGTTGCTGATGTTGCTGCTAATGATCAAAGAACTTACTACGTTGAAGAGCCTGCTGGTCAAACTGCAAGTGTAGGACCAACAGGACCATATACAAACGGCACAGCTGGATGGCCTTTTTACGATCCAAACTCTGTTGTTTTAGACAATGGTGTTGAATATGATCAAAATTGGACAATGCAAATTACGACTTACTCTGCCATTACAATTCAATCGATCGATTTCATTTTCGGTTATGACTCAGGTCAAGACAATGATAATCTTCATGTGAACGTATACGATGCACTCGGTACTATAGTGATTTCAAAAGACATAGAATTATCTGCTATTGATTTCTCAACAGCAGATGCAGGTAATCAATTTTTAAACACTATTACCGTTGATTTAGAATTACCAACTGCTGGAAATTACGAGGTAGCGTTCGGAGGGACAAATACTTTAATGTGGATGGAAAAAGACTGGTTTTCTCCATCACCTAGCCCAACTTGGCCTTATATCGGTGAAATTTCAGGAGCAAATGTTATCTCAATGACAGGTACCGGAAATACTGACGAAGACTATTCTTGGGATCTAACTGGGAATGTAGTTGGAATGTACAACTGGGTTGTATCTACTGGAACAGGTTCTTCTTCTTGTGGAAGGGTTCCATTTACTGTTTATCATGACTGTGTTGGAGTTACATCAACTAAAGAAGTTTTAACCACTGAGTTTAAGGTATATCCTAATCCGGCAGTTAACAATCTGAATGTTTCTTTTGAAGTTTCTAAATCTATTGACGCTAAAGTTGAACTAATTAACTCTTTAGGGTCTATAGTTTCTATTAAAAATTTAGGAATAGTTTCAGCTGGTAACCAAACAGTAAAAGTACCTACCTCAGGATTGGCTGAGGGAGTTTACTTAGTAAAAGTGACAACAGGTAATGCATTTACTACTCGAATGATTACCATAGCAAAATAATTCTAAAATTTAGAATAAATTTAAACCCTGCTTCGGCAGGGTTTTTTTTATGCTTATGAAAATTAAACTTGCAATATTAAATGGATACTTTTTTGGTATGCTTTCTTTGGGAATACTATTTTCGTTTAACTACTCAGAATTTGTAAATGATAATGCCGTTTACTTTTATGCAATAACAACCACACTACCCTTATTCCTATTTCAATTTATTACAATTTCAAGGTTTAGCAGGTTGGTTAAAAGCCAAAATCCTAAACTATTCAAAGAAGCTTGCAAGCGTCCAAATGGCTCACAAGGTTCTTCTATAAACGCTGCAGCATTATTTGACACCAATATTGCTTTCGATAAATTAAAGGACAAAAAAACACTTAATGCACTAATCCTTTCAAAACGAATTATCATTTATTCCATGCTATCATTTATTGCTGGACTAATATTGTTTTTCTTGTAGACTTTAAGGTAATTCTTAACCTTTAAATTCCTTATATTTGAGTGAGCAAAGTTATTTTATTTGGAAGATAGTTATTCAGTTAAAGAGGTAGAACCAATATTACTATTTGGTGCTAACAATCAAAGAATTAAAGAGATTATTAATCTTTTCCCAAAGCTTAAGATTGTAGTTCGTGGAGACGAATTAAAAATCAACGGAAACGAAGAAGAGGTTAATAAGTTTAGAAATAAGCTCGATCTTTTCGTTGCACATATTTTAAGGTATGGAGCGCTTACCGAAAATCAATTGGAACGTTTAATGGGGAAAGACGGCGAAGAAATCGTAAAAGATTCTTCGGGTGATGAAACTATTCTTTTTGGCGTAGGAGGAAAGGCAATTAAAGCAATCACAGCTAACCAAAGAAAAATGGTTGTTGCTATGAAAAATAATGATCTTCTTTTTGCTGTTGGCCCAGCTGGAACAGGAAAAACTTATACAGCCGTTGCTCTTGCTGTTCAAGCGTTAAAAAACAGACAAGTAAAAAGAATTATACTAACAAGACCAGCAGTTGAAGCTGGAGAAAACTTAGGATTTCTACCTGGGGATTTAAAAGAGAAATTAGATCCTTACATGCAACCCCTATATGACGCGTTAAGAGATATGATTCCGCATGAAAAACTAACAGAATTTATTGAAACTGGAGTTATTGAAGTTGCTCCATTAGCGTTTATGCGCGGTAGAACGTTGGATAAAGCTTATTGTATTATGGATGAAGCTCAAAACGCAACAGAAGGACAACTAAGAATGTTTCTTACCAGAATGGGTAAGTCTGCAAAATTCATAATCACTGGAGATGCAACCCAAATTGACTTGCCTAAAAAACAAGCCTCTGGTTTATTAAATAGTATCAAAGTACTTGAAAATATAAAGGGGATATCCTTTGTTAAATTGGACGGAAAAGATGTAATCCGACATAAACTAGTTAAAAAAATTATTGAAGCTTACGAAAAAGAAGATAATTAAATGAAACGATTTTTATTCTCCATCTTTCTGTGTACTGTTTTTCTGAGTTCTAAAGCACAACTAAAAGAAGTGGACTACGAATGGATAAGTATATCAGGAAACTTTTTATACTCAATCGAAGACCAATACACTGGATTAAACGGAAAATTAAACTTCCCATTAGGTCCTGGTGTGAACTTTGTATTTCAAGGAACAATATTCCCTTCTCAAATGCAAAATTCTGAAGAAAATTTTGATGAATTAAGAGCTAAATATAATATTGAAATTATTCCTTACCGATTTAAAAAATTTTACGTTTCGTTTCAAACAGGTTTTGATTATGGAACTTGGAGAAGAAACTTTAGTCCAATTGGAACGACACTCGGTGAAAACTGGAAAACTCAAGAAAGCGTTATGTTCGGAGCACTTCTAAACTATAATTACAAAGGAGTACGTTTTTTTGCCGATTACATGTATATGCCTCAAATATATAGTAATCATGTTGGGATAGGAATGACCCTACTCTTTTTCGAAAGTTCATTATATCGAAAAATGTATTTACAAAAAAAAGTAAAAAAATCAAATACTTGGTGGAAAACCAAAAGTAAAAGCAAAAAAAGTAATAAATCCAACTCCAATAAAGGATAATATAATTGGGTCCAATTTTCTTTCAAATACTACCCCTATTTATAATTATTGCTATCGGCTGGTTTTTTGTTAAGATTAAAATAGCCAATCAAAAATGGCTAAAACCAATAAGTGATTTTGCTTTGTATATTGGTTTCCCCGCACTTATTTTTACCAATCTCACTCACAGCACATTAAACTTTAATTTAGTATCTCATAGTTTTCAATTAGTATCTTTTCTTTTATTAGGGATGTTAATATTAATTCTAACCGGACTAAAATTCTTTAAATCTTCGCGAAATAAAAAAGCTACATATATCATCTGCTTTCTTTTCGGTAATGCCGCTTTTTTAGGAATACCTATCATTACAACACTCGCTCCCAAACTTGCTAAGACAGCATCCGTAAACGCTGCGATAATGCTTTTCTGGGTTTTCTCTTTAGGTTTAATTATAGTTGAATATTTAACGTTAAATAAACCTAAAATCAAACAAATAACCATTAACCTCTTTAAAAATCCTTTACTCCTATCTGTGATATTCGGTCTCGGGTTTAACTATTTACAAATACCAACACCTAAAATAATTAAGCAACCAATTGATATGCTAAGCCAAACAGTCTCTCCTATGATCATGCTTATTATTGGGATTTTCATAGCACTTAATCCTCCAAAATCAGTCATAGAATTAAAATCAGCAGCAATATTTAGCTTGTTAAAACTGCTTATCTTTCCGGTGTTAGGAATTCTTTGTTTCAACTATTTTAGAATAGAAAATAGCTTTAGTCAGCTAACACAATTCGCAATGCCTGCTGCAATTACGCCATTTGCAATGGCTGGAAGGTATAAGTTGGATTCAGAATTTATATGTAACAGTATAATACTATCAACAATTATTAGTCTTTTTTCGTTACCGTTAATTATTAACCTTATCAAATTTATAGGATAATGAACCACGAGTTTTACATGAATCGCTGCTTAGAACTTGCTCAAAAGGGAGAAGGAAATGTAGCGCCTAACCCAATGGTTGGAGCATTGGTTGTGCATAAAGACCAAATAATTGGGGAAGGATATCATAAAGAGTTCGGAAGAGAACATGCAGAAGTGAATGCTATCAATGCAGTACACGATAAATCTCTATTGGCGGAAAGTTCAATTTATGTGAATTTAGAACCCTGTTCACACTTTGGGAAAACACCTCCGTGCTCAGATTTAATAATTCAATATAAAATACCTCATGTTGTTATTGGAGCCATTGATGACAATGAAAAAGTTGCCGGAAAAGGGATTCAAAAACTTGAAAAAGCAGGCATTAAAGTTGAGGTTAACATCTTAAAAAAAGAATGTCTTTCTTTGAATCGACGATTTTATAAATTTCACAATTCTAAGCGTCCATTCATTATTTTAAAATGGGCGGAAACAAAAGATGGTTTTGTTTCTCGCAGATTGCCCTCTATTAAGAATGGAGAAGATAATTGGATTACCAATTCAGCATCGAAAAAAGCGGTACATGAACAAAGGGCAGTCGAGCAAGCTATAATTATAGGTAAGACAACAGCTTTAAATGATAATCCTGAGTTAACAACAAGGCTTGTTAATGGTAAGTCTCCACTTCGAGTTGTCATTTGTCATAAACCACTTTTAGATGAGAATTTAAAAATCTTAAAAGACGATTCACCGACCTTAATTTTCAATACAAAACTAAATCAAGCTATTGGTTTAAAAGAATGGATTAAATTCTCAGGTAATCTTAATGAAGTTTTAAATGAACTATACAAAAGGAACATTCAATCTGTAATCGTTGAAGGAGGAACCACGGTAATAAATCAATTTTTACATCAGAACATTTGGGATGAGGCCTATAATTTTATTGGAGATAAAGAATTCTTAAATGGAATTAAAGCGCCCAAAATAAATACCCACCCTTTTAGTGAAAAAAAAATAGAGAATGATTTACTTAGAATATTCATAAAATCATGAATTTAAGCTTATTCTTATCTATAATTTCAGCCTCCCTACTCTTTAGTATTTTCAAATACTTCAAAAAGTACAATGTTGTTATTTTAAATGCAATTGTAATAAATTATGTCATTGCGGCAAGCTTATCGTTTATTCTTCCAGAAGAAACTAAATCGCTTGGATACGCAATTCAACAACCCTGGTTTCCCATTACAGTTCTTTTAGGATTTCTATTCATAATACTTTTTCAAGTGATGGCTTATGCAAGTAATCATATAGGCATAGCAACGACTACAATAGCTAATAAAATCACGTTTATCTTTCCAACATTATTGGGAATCCTATTCTTTAACGAAGATTGGAATTACATAAAAATAGCAGGTTTCCTAGTTGCAATTCTTTCCATTTTTTTAAGCGCAGAAAAAAAAGTCCAATTACAACGTGGCAATAGCTACTTATTAATCTCCTTATTGTTTTTTGGTGGAGGAGTACTAGAATCGTTATTAAATTACTCAAGTAAGGAATTAATAGCTCCCGGTGACGTGAGTATATTTTTCGGTTATTTATTCTCTTTTGCCTGTTTATTCGGATTACTTTTTATGCTTTCAAAGCATAAAAAAAACCATCCATTTCCATCTAAAAAAGATATTATATGGGGAATTACATTAGGAATACCAAACTACTTTTCGATGTGGTTATTATTGGAGAGCTTAAAACATATTCCTTCTTCTAGCGCATTTCCTATTGCAAACATGGGTGTAATACTAGGTTCAACAATTTTAAGCGTAATCTTATTTCAAGAAAAAATATCCTTTAAAAAAAGCATTGCACTAGCCTGCTCAATATTAGCGATTGTTTTAATTTCCTTTTACGATTCACTCCTTAAATGAATAGTAATTACAAGACAATATCAGAAGTAAAAGAAGGTATTTACAAAGAAAAAGGGAGTAAATTCCTGGCCTACATCTCCCCTGTCACTTCTGTAAAAGAAGCACTTGATAAAGTCGAATTCTACAAAGAAGATCAACCTTCTGCCAGGCATCATTGTTATGCATATAGAATTGGTAGTGAAGGCAAAAAATTCAGGTCCTACGATGATGGAGAACCTACAGGAACAGCTGGTAAACCAATCTTAAATCAATTATTGTCCAATGAAATAACAAATGTTATTGTAGTTGTTGTTCGATACTTTGGAGGAACTAAACTGGGAACATCCGGTTTAATAACAGCCTACAAAAAGGCAACTATCGATGCTATAAATAAGTCTGAAATTAT
>JAQXEE010000069.1 GCA_029251005.1 Flavobacteriales bacterium
GTCTAACGTTGATTCAATTCTAGAAACATAATTTTTTGAGTTACGAGCTAAATTCAATCCAGAACTGAAAAGGTTTTTAAGTTTATTGCTGTCTTTTATTAAAATAATTATCGAATCTCTGTTGTAATCGATACTTTTCAAAGTGTCGTATTGAAAGATTGTATCGGGCCTAAAAAAGTATTTATGATCTAAATCTTTTCTAGCATTTATTAATCTATCTAATCGTTTGTTTTTTAAACTATCAATCCCTTTAGATAGCTCTTTAATGTTCATGTTTCTTGTAGATTTACCGCGATCTGAGGGACTAGTTTTTTGAAATTTAAACCCGGATAAATCAAATAAGATTTGGTTAGTTTTAAATTTATTCCGTACGTATGGAATTTTCTTTTTTTTCCCTGGTTTCACTTTCTCTCGATCTCGGCGATAAGTATTTCCGTTTATTAAATCTAAAATAAGAAATTTACCAGAGGACGATAAAGCCATATTTCCAGAATCTGCAGCAATAAATCCATCCATTCCATCATTGCTGTCATCAAAAATTAAGACGTCAGCTACTGATTTATCTTCATACTTTTTTCCTATTCTAATTGTGTAGCCTCTAAGTTGATTATAAAATACGCCTTCAGGTATCAATAATTCAGGTTTGGAAATCCTTATATCACTAACCAAAGCTTTTAACTTCTTGTTTGAATAGGGGAGATAGTTATTTGTGAAAAAAAATGCTCCAATTGTAATCATTACAGCAAATACGAGTAGAGGGTTCATCGCTTTTTGCAAAGAGACTCCTAATGATTTCATCGCTATTAGTTCAACCGTTTCGCCAAGTTGACCAAAAGTCATAGTACTGGACAAAAGCATAGCAAGTGGAAGAGAGAAAGGTATTTGGTTTAGAGCACCACGTCCCATCATTTCTAAGATGATAGAAAACTCAAGTCCTTTACCAATAATATCCTCCAGGTACTTAACCATCCATATCATTAGTAGAAGGAAATTACTAATAACAAGCGTTATAATAAACGGACCAAGAAAGGCTTGAAAAACTAATCGATGTAGTTTCTTCATTTAAAGATGCTGTTAAGCTCCTAAAATTTGAAATAAATCTTTTATTTGATTATCCCATAACATTTTAGCTTCTTCAACTTCGTCATCTTCAGCAAAGTCTGTAACAAACAATGCAACATCATTTGTTATTTCATCAATTTGAATCTTCATTTCGAAGTAAGTTTCATCATCCTCATCTTCCCAATGGAATCGAATAAATTTATTTTCTTTTTTAGAAACTATTTTAGCAATTTGCCCTGAACCATCCCAAAAAAATTCCATCCTATTTCCATTGTCCATTAACCTAATTTCGTCACAAAACCATTCAGTTAATTTAGATGAATCGGTTAATCCGTCATATAAAACTTTAACAGATGATTTTATTGGGTATTCTATTTCGAACTTAGTCATAATGGTGATAAAAATTGAAATTGCAATTTAAACATTTAAAAATGTATTTACCTAGCATAATTATTAAAAAATCACATAAGAGGTGATTTTTTTTTCAAATAATCGATTTGAGTTTAAAACGAAAGTCATATATTTGCACTCCTATTTGCGAAAAATAGTCAATTGCCGAGGTAGCTCAGTTGGTTAGAGCGCTGGATTCATACTCCTGAGGTCGTGGGTTCAAATCCCTCTCTCGGTACTGAAAGGGATGTTTTCTCAAAAAGAGAAACATCC
>JAQXEE010000072.1 GCA_029251005.1 Flavobacteriales bacterium
TTTTTGAAGAGCATAAATATTTGAAAGCGCTACTCTTGAATGCAAAACATCTCCTACAATAACAACTTTTTTACCTGCTACTTCTCCTAAACGCTCTTTGATCGAAAAGCAATCTAACAGTGCTTGAGTAGGATGCTCATGCGCACCATCACCGGCATTAACAATTTTCGCATCAATGTGTCTGCTTAAAAATTGATGTGCTCCTGGGTTTGGATGACGAATTACAACCATATCAACTTTCATTGATAATATATTGTTTACAGTATCTACTAATGTTTCTCCTTTTTTTACGGATGAAGAAGCACTAGAAAAGTTAATCACATCTGCAGACAATCTTTTTTCGGCTAGTTCAAATGAAAGTTTTGTTCTTGTAGAGTTTTCAAAAAATAAGTTAGCTATTGTGATATCCCTTAGAGTAGGAACTTTTTTAATTGGACGATTAATTACATCTTTAAATTCATCAGCGGTATTAAAAATTAAATTAATGTCCTCTTTGGTTAAATCTTTAATTCCTAATAAATGATCTACACTCAAAGTTTCCATTTCAATTATTTTTCTGATGAATACATTAAAACCTTATCCTTCCCGTCAACTTCTTCCCACTCAACAGTAACTTTTTCTGAAGTAATTGAATCTACAACTTTCCCGACATAAGTAGGTTGAATTGGTAAATCTCGTTTATATCGTCTATCTACAAATACTAAAAGTTCTACAAGTGAAGGTCTTCCAAACGCCAACATAGCGTCTAAACCAGCTCTAATAGTTCTACCTGTAAACAAAACATCATCTACTAAAACCACCTTCTTTCCTTCGATAATAAAGTTGATTTTGGTTTCATTTGCTATTAGTGGCTTATTTGTTCTTCGAAAATCATCCCTAAAAAAAGTGATGTCTAAATAGCCAACATTAATTTTTAGTTCAGGATTAATTTCTTGAAGAACTTGCTGAAGTCTGTCAGCCAAACAAACACCTTTTGATTGTAACCCAATCAATACGGTGTCTTCAAAATTTGTGTGATTTTCAATGAGTTGAAAAGCAAGCCTTTTGATAACTAGGTTAAACTCAGTTGTATTTATTATTTCTCTTGGCTGCATTTAGTTGTAAAGGTAATTAATTAACCCTTATTTTTAAAAGGATTTTTATGAGTTTTTAACTTAAGTATGTTTGGTTATAAATTAAAAATGGAAAGAAATCCCATTATCAGGCATAAAGTGAATAAACCAATATTAAATAACGAGCTTAAAACTTTTAATAGTCTTGCCATAAAAAGTTAATAGCTTTAATACTGGTCACAGACTCGATGAATAAATGGATGGAAGAAAAAAACATGCCTTTAAAGCATTACCAAGTGAATAATAAGAATAGTCTTAACAAACAATTTAACTAAGAAATTAATTGTCAATTTGGCTGTTAACTTCTTTTTTTGATTTAAATATTGCACCAAAAATTCATAAATTCTTATTCAGAACCATCTTAAAGGTTTAATAATTATAAGAAATTTGTTAAATCTTAGCGTTTAATATAAAAATGCTCTCATTATTTACAATTGCTTTAATCATAAAGTAAGATCAAAATTTATCTATGCTTTTAATGGTGTTAAAAATTCAAAAAGTAATATTTTTGCATATAATTTAAGATTACGAAAATGAATTTCGACAAGTTAAAAGAAGTGTTTTTAGTTTTTGCAAAGTTAGGGTGTATAGCTTTTGGAGGTCCTGCTGCACACATCGCAATGATGGAAAAAGAGCTTATTGAAAAACGTAAATGGATTACAAAAGAACACTTTTTAGATATGGTTGGAGCAACAAATCTAGTTCCAGGACCAAACTCCACACAAATGACCATGTATTGTGGTTATGCGAGAGCAGGTTGGATTGGGTTATTTGTAGGTGGTGGTGCTTTTATTGCGCCCGCAGTCATTTTCACATTAATACTTGCTATTGTTTACGCTGAATTTGGTACTGTTCCTGAAATTGCACCTTTCTTTTTTGGAATTAAACCCGCAGTAATGGGAATTATTTTGGGCGCTTGTGTTAAACTGGGTAAAAAAGCTTTTAAAAATATACAGCTTATCGTTATTGGAATAATTGTTACCATTCTATCTATTCTTGGATTAGATGAAGTTTTACTAATTATTGGTGGGGGTTTTTTAGGAATGCTTTGGTTTGGAGTAATTAATAAAAACAAAGCCGCTTCTTTTTTCGCACCTGCCCTATTATTAATTAAACCAACTGTTATTTCAATCACCTCTAACTCAATTTTTTTAGCCTTTGTTAAAATCGCATTGGTGTTGTTTGGGAGTGGTTATGTATTAATTGCCTATTTAGATGCCGAACTAGTTGAAAAACTAGGCTGGCTAACAAAGCAACAATTGTTAGATGCAATTGCAATGGGGCAATTTACGCCGGGGCCCGTTTTAACAACAGCAACATTTGTAGGACATCAACTGGGTGGAATTACGGGAGCACTATGGGCTTCTTTAGGAATGTTTCTTCCCTCTTTTTTATTGGTTGGATTGTTAGTGAAGATTATTCCATTACTGAAAAAATCAGTTTTACTTTCAAAATTCCTTTTATCTGTAAATGCTTGTGCTGTTGGAATTTTGATTGCAGTTACTTTAAAATTAGGATTCGATTTAAGTAATTCATGGCAGTCTGTTATACTAATGGTATTAAGTATAATTGTTGCCTTTAAATTCCCTAAAATAAGTGCATTTTATTTAGTCATTGGTGGCGCATTATTAGGATACGGATTAATGCTTTTGCCAGTTTAGACTACAAATAATAAGGGTTATATCCTTAGATGTTATACTTTAATTGCCGAAAATATTGAAGTAGCTGAGAATGAATATCTATTAAGCACAGTAACTATAAAAACACCTTTACAAGTAGTCCGATAAAACCTCATTTACAAATCCTACAGAGACAACTATGATGGTTGGGAAATTTCTATTCCCTTTTTAATCCACGATAAAAGCTAGGGAAACAGCTTTGTTAATTTAGTAGGTTTTATTTAATACGAAAACACCTAATTTTTCTCCCCTCTTTTATCTACCATAAAATCTCTTATTCCAGCAACAATTGTTAATGCAAAAATTGAAATTAAAACTACCCATAACCAAATTGGGAATGCTGGTGTATCTCCCGCAGCGTAAGAATGAATCGACTTGGAAAAGTAGAAGTTAACACCAAAAAAAGTCATACAAACTGCTCCAAAACCTGCTATTGTCCCAAATGCATTAAAGAAGAATTTACTTCTAATAAAACCAGGTACAAATCTAAAATGTAGTAACATTGCATAAACAATTACAATAACTAATGCCCAAGTTTCTTTAGCATCCCAGCCCCAATATCTACCCCAAGATTCATTTGCCCAAATCCCACCTAGGAAGGTACCTACCGCAGCAAGAATTACTCCAATAGTAATTGTCATTTCATTGATCAGAGTTAATTCTGAAGTCAATAAATTTATTCGCTTATTATTCGTTTGTGTCTTAAAAATCATTGTACCCATTACAATCAATCCTAAAACAGCTCCTAATCCAAAGAAACCGTAACTTGTTGTAATACAAGCAACATGAATAATCAACCAATAAGATTTGAGGACAGGAACCAAGTTTGTTAACTGTGGATCCATGTTTTCGTGCATTGCCGTCATTACAATTAAGAATGCAACAAATGCAGTCCCAGCCATTGTAATTTTGGAATATTTGGAGAATAATATACCCGCTAAAACAGTTCCCCAAGCAATAAAAATCAACGCTTCATATCCATTACTCCAAGGAGCATGAGATGTTAAATACCACCTAACGGCCAAACCATAAGTGTGGTAAACGAAAACTACTATAAACAATCCTGTAAAAACTAGTAATGGTAACTTAATCAAAAATTTATATCCCCCTGAATCTCTATTAGAAACCAATGCTTCTACAAAAGCAAAAAGTAACAAGAAAACACTCAAATACATATAGTAATTTTTTATGTTCCCGAAAATTCCTGAATTATTATAATTGATTTCTAAATCAATTTTAGATGGGGATGGCAAAAAGCCTTCCGGCGTGTACTTACGTTGAATTTGATCAATTAATGAAAGCATTCCATCAGCTGAACTGTAGTCCCCTTTTCTTAAAAAAATAAAGTATTGAGAGAGAAGTTTAACATAACTGTAGTTCGTTAAATCTAGTGACTGACCTTTAGTTTCCAATGTCCCTACTAAATCTCTAACAGATTCCTCATCGTAAATTGAAATCCATTTATTATTTTTAGTTGAGTCTAATGTTGGGAAAATCGTAAGTAGCTCTCCCCTTTGTGCGCGATAAAAAGTTTCCATTTTATCACCCACTTTTATAATTTCTTTATCCCATCGGTTTCGTTTAGCAGGATCTTTCTGAGTTGCTTCTTGTGCAAATTTCCTGATTTTACTATCCCCTCTCCCTCTAAAAAAATCCATAAACGAAGCATACTTACCTTCTGTAATTCCTAAATAACTTTTCAGTGAGTCATCGGATACATATATAATCCGCTCTGCTTCAAATAACTTTCCATTTACAATCAACTCTAATAAAAACTGCTCCGGACTAAAGATCCCTAAACCTTTAATCTCTATTTCGTCTTTCTTTGAAATCTTGTGCAATACATCAAGAGCTAAAGTATTAATTGGTTCAAAACGTCCATCTCTTGATTGAACTAATAGTTTTCCAAACTTCTCTGCATGTTCAAGCGGTATTCTTTTAGAACCATTGTCAGCAACGCCACCTAAAGGCGCATTAGAGTCTTCAATTTCTCCGTGACCGTGCTTTCCTCCTGAGTGATTATGTTCTGAGTGATCCTCTGGGTTACTATCTTTTTCAACTCTATGATCGTGCTCTTTAGGTGCATGATTATGATCATCGTGATTGTGATCATCATTAGCTGAAACGCTCAGCGTGAATAAAAGAGCAATAATTGATAATGCCATTCTTTTCTTGCGTAAAATCTTTACTCTTTTCATTAAACCTACAAAACGAGAGTTTTTGTTTAAACATGATAACAGAAACCCTATTCCTAACAACAAATATCCTATATATGTGATATTGGTTCCAGCAGCATCGAAATTCACTGATAACCTAGTTCCTTTTTCATCTGGATCAAAACTTGATTGGAAAAAACGGAAGCCTTTGTAATCTAAGACATTGTTCATAAAAATACTGTGACGCTCCGTTAAAGCGACAGACTCATCGTATAAGGTTACTTCGCTCTTATAACCAGAAGGATTATCCGAACCAGGGTACCTTTCAAAAATAAAATCATCTAACCGAATACTAAATGGTAGCTCGATTGGCTTTGCTCCATAAGAGGCCTGTATTAAGTATCCCATTAAACTAAAGTAATTTGGATTCCCTATTCTTCCAGGCCCACCAAACAAAACCTCTTCTTTTACATCATCTCCAATTTTCACTTTGAGCTTTAAAGCATCTCCTTCTGGTGTATCTTTATCCGAACTTTCAAGGTTTTTCACTGCATTTTTTAAACGCTCTGCGAATACAACTGAATTCCCGTTGATTGTGTGTAACTGACGAAAATACATTGGGGCAACAACGTTAGGCTCAACTGTATCAACAGCTTGCGTTGCCATAACCATACGAGGGATTTTATAAGGTGAGAATATTAAAAACGAACCTCCTTTTTCTACAACTGAAACAGCTCCTTTAATGGAAGGGTTGTTAAAGGATACTAAAATAGTCCCGACTTTTTCAGACTTTCCTGACTCGATAAAAATATCTTGACGCTTACCTCCAACTGTTGTTACAACCTTTAATAAATCCTTACCATCTTTAATATTTTCGTAAATCTTGTAATGTGCGTTTTTAATATAATCAACGTAAGAAATCACTACAGATTCTTCTTTAAATTTGAAAGGAATAGAAAAATCGTTATTTGTTGTTGCTGCCATTAATTTAGGTTGAGAATAACCTAAAGTTGTGTTGGTATCGGTTTGACTCCCTAAGGGGTTGGTTACTTGAATATTTAAATAGGGCTCAGCAGTATACATCACATTAGAAGTCTGCCCTTCACGAATTGGCATCATTCCCTCATATCCAAAATAACGAGTAACTCCTGCTCCAATTATAATTATCACAAAAGCTAAATGAAAAACCAAGCTTTGCCATTTCTTTTGACTAATCATATTGTATTTTTTGATGTTACCTAAAAAGTTAATCATCAACAAGACCAATATCAACTCCAACCATTTTGAACGGAAAATTTCAATTCGAGCTGTAGTGGTATCAAATTCATTTTCGATAAAAGTTGCAGCACCAATCGCGTAAGCAAACACAAAAAGAAGTACAGTTGTTAAACGTGTGGAAAAAAGGAAATTTACAAGGAATTTCATACCATCTGAATTGAGTTAACAAAAATAATCAATAAGAATGAATTTTCGTAGCTTTTTAACATTTGAGCAACGTTAATTAACAATAAATATTTAAGTATTTTTTTGTACCAACAAGTTTTTATTTTCATTTAAGAATTAGAAAAGTATTATTTGCAAATGTCTATTGATTATTTCTGCAAATTTATTGTCATTTTAAAACAAAAACGAGTATTATTCTTGTTTAATTCATTACTGACATATCTAAATCCAAAGTTTTATTTAAACAGTTCTAATATTTTTTTTTAAACATAAA
>JAQXEE010000091.1 GCA_029251005.1 Flavobacteriales bacterium
ATTATTTTTGAATTATGTCTGACTATATTAATGAATTAAATGATTCTCAAAAAGAAGCGGTGCTATCTATTTATGGTCCGAATATGATCCTAGCAGGAGCTGGATCAGGTAAAACAAGAGTGCTAACATACAGAATAGCACATTTATTGCGTAATGATGTAGACGCTTTTAATGTACTTGCATTAACTTTCACCAATAAGGCTGCTAAAGAAATGCGTGAGCGAATAGAAAACATCATCGGCCTAGAAGCTCGTAGTTTGTGGATGGGTACCTTTCATTCTGTTTTTGCTAAAATCCTAAGAAAAGAACACGAAAAACTCGGGTTTCCCTATAATTTCACAATCTACGACACTTTAGATGCTAAGAATCTTTTAAAATCAATTATAAAGGAGTCAGGCTTAGATGATAAGGTATATAAGCCAGGTATTGTATATAACAGAATATCTGCTGCAAAAAATAATTTAATATCAGCCCAAGCCTATAATAAAGACAATGCCATTCTTACTGAAGACAAAAGAATGGGTAAGCCTGAAATTGGTAAGATTTATAAAACTTATTCGTTGCGATGTATTAAAGCAGGGGCTATGGATTTTGATGACTTAATATTCAAAACCTATGACCTATTTAGTAAATTCCCTGAAGTTTTAGAAAAATACCAAAATTTATATAAATATATACTAGTTGACGAGTATCAAGATACAAACTATGCCCAATACACTATTGTTAAAATGCTTGCGAAAAAATTCAAGAATATATGTGTTGTTGGCGATGACGCTCAAAGCATTTACTCTTTTAGAGGTGCGAACATTGAAAACATCTTAAACTTTCAAAAAGATTATAAAGATTCAAAGTCATTTAAACTAGAGCAAAATTATCGATCATCAAAAAATATTGTAGCCGCTGCAAACGCTATTATTTCTAAGAACAAAGATCAATTCCCTAAAGATGTTTGGACCCAAAACGAGGAAGGAGCAAAAATTAAAGTAATAAAGACAAAGACAGACAATGAAGAAGGGAAGGTAGTTGCTGATAAAATCCTTTCTATTAAGTTACAAGATAGAATACAGAACAATGAATTTGCAATATTATATAGAACAAATGCGCAGTCTCGCTCAATGGAGGAATCTCTAAGAAAACTTAATATTCCATATAAAATTTACGGCGGACAATCTTTCTATCAAAGAAAAGAGATTAAAGACCTGCTTGCTTATTACAGAATGACCTTTAACCCAAACGACGAAGAAGCACTAAAAAGAGTCATCAACTATCCAACTAGAGGAATCGGTAAATCAACAATAGACAAACTGATTCTAACGGCAAACAGTCAGAATGCATCTTTATGGGAAATAGCAAGTAATATTGACCATTACAATACTGGAATTGGTAATGGTCCAAAAGCGAAAATAAGAAATTTCGCGACAATGATTCTAAGTTTCGGAAGTGAACTTCATCGAAAAAACGCTTATGACTTAGGTAATTACATTGCCTCTCAAACAGGTCTTTTAAAAGATGTTCACGGAGATAAAACACCTGAAGGTGTTTCCAGGTATGAAAACATTCAAGAACTATTGAATGGATTAAAGTTATTTTCAAATAATGAAGAAGCAACTGACTTTCCAACACAAACATTAGATAAATTCATGGAAGATGTAGCATTGTTAACCGATGCCGATAAAGACACAGGAAACGACGTTGATAGAGTATCGCTAATGACTATACATAGTTCGAAAGGGCTAGAATACCCGTATGTATTTATTGTAGGAATGGAAGAAAACTTATTCCCTTCCCAATTATCCGTTAATTCAAGAACAGAATTAGAAGAGGAAAGAAGGTTGTTTTATGTAGCAATAACAAGAGCCAAGAAATCGGCTTTTTTGAGCTACGCTCAGACAAGGTTTAAGTTCGGAACTATTACCTATGCGGAGCCAAGTAGGTTCATCACAGAAATACCTCTTGATTACCTTGATATGCCTCAAGCCAGACCTCCTAGGAATTTTGCAGGAACACGTTTAAACCAAGAACAAGTAAACAAAAAAAGCAGATCCCCTATACCTCCAGGGCAAAAGCTGGTAAGTCTCCAAAAAGTAGCTAGATCGGCAAATCCTTCTTCTATTCCTAATATGAATAGAGAAGGCAAGGACATTAAGGAAGGCCAAAAGGTAGAACATTTAAGATTTGGACCAGGAAAAGTAACCAAAATAGAAGGAATTGGACCTAGTAAAAAAGCTGTGATTTTATTTGAAAATCATGGTGAGAAACAAATACTGCTGAAATTTGCCAAACTTAAAATAGTTGGTTAGCTTTAACTATCTTTGAAAGAGATATTATAATATGGACTACAACACAACGCGTTCCTCACTAGTAATACGTGAGTATGGGAGGAACATTCATAAAATGATTGATTTCGCTATTTCGGTTAATGATAGAGAGGAGAGAAATCACATTGCAAGATCGATAGTAAAAGTAATGGGCCAAGTTAAACCTCAGTTTAAGGAAGCAGATGACTTCATTCAGAGTCTTTGGGATCATATGATCATTATTTCAGACTTCAAACTTGATGTCGATTCTCCCTACCCACTTCCCGATAAAGCTGAACTGGTTAAGCCTCCAAAAAAAGTTGCTTACCCTGACAATCGTATAAAGTATCGCCATTATGGCAAATCAATTGAAAGCTTCATCGAAAAAGCAAGTAAACTTGAAGATGGTTTAGAAAAAGAATCCTTTACATATTACATAGCTAACATGATGAAGAAGAATTATCTTCTTTATAACAGAGATAGTGTAAGTGATGATTTGATTTTCGAACAGCTTGGTAAGCTCTCTAACGGAAAGCTTAAGTTAAGCGAAAACCACACATTAAAAAGTACAGGGTCGTTAATCGGGAAACTAACAAGATCAAATAACAAAAGACAATCAAATAATCATAAAAAAGGTCCAAAAAGACCTTTCAAAAAAAACATAAGATAATTCATGGGTTCATTTCTAATTAACGGAGGGAAAAGTCTGCAAGGAGAAATCACACCTCAGGGTGCAAAAAATGAAGCATTACAAATTTTATGTGCTGTTTTATTAACACCGGAGAAAGTTACTATTACTAATCTTCCAAATATTGTAGATGTAAATAAATTGATTGACTTGCTAAAAAGCATGAATGTAAAAGTCAATCAATTAAATGAATTTGATTACGAATTTCAAGCAGATGATGTCAATTTAGATTACATGATCTCTGAAGAATTCAAACTCAAAGGATCCAGCCTAAGAGGATCTATTATGATCGTAGGTCCACTTTTAGCTCGATTTGGTAGAGGTTACATTCCTGCTCCAGGTGGGGATAAAATCGGAAGAAGAAGAGTTGATACACATTTTATTGGCTTCCAGAAATTAGGAGCGAGCTTCGAATACCAAGCTGCGAGTAAATTTTATAAAGTAGAGGCAAAAAAACTTCAAGGAACATATATGTTGCTTGATGAAGCCTCAGTTACAGGAACGGCAAACATTGTAATGGCTGCTGTTTTAGCAAAAGGGAAAACTTCAATCTATAATGCCGCGTGTGAGCCATACTTACAACAATTATGTAAGATGTTAAATAGAATGGGTGCCAAAATATCTGGTGTTGGTTCTAATTTACTGATTATTGATGGTGTCGATTCGTTAGGTGGTACAGATCATCGAATATTACCTGATATGATTGAAATAGGTTCTTTCATTGGTTTAGCGGCCATGACTGAATCGAACATCACTATAAAAGATGTATCCTATGAGAACTTAGGTATCATACCTAATACATTCAAACGCTTAGGAATCGAAATGGAATTGGTTGGTGATGATTTAGTAATCCCATCTCAAAAACAATATGAAGTAGAAAAATTTATAGACGGATCTATACTCACAGTTGCTGATGCACCTTGGCCCGGTTTCACGCCTGATCTGTTAAGTATAATGCTAGTCACTTCAATTCAAGCAAAAGGAAGTGTTTTAATACATCAAAAAATGTTTGAATCAAGATTGTTTTTCGTGGATAAACTAATTGATATGGGAGCACAAATTATCTTGTGTGATCCACATAGAGCAACCGTTATTGGATTAAACAAACAACAAAGCTTAAGAGGTATATCGATGACATCACCGGATATTAGAGCTGGAGTTTCATTGTTAATAGCAGCTCTTTCTGCTGAAGGAACATCTACAATCGATAACATACAACAAATTGATAGAGGATATCAAAACATAGACACAAGACTGCAGAAATTGGGAGCTGATATCACTAGAATCGCTTAATGAAAAAACTACTTTATGCATCAATAGCAATTACTATTTTAATTGCATGTGCCTCGTCTAAAAAAGCAACAATTGCAGTAGGTCTAAACGTAGGTGATTTAGCTCCGAATTTAAAAGGAGCATCTCCAAAAGGAGACACCATAAATTTATACAACTTAAGAGGAGAATATGTACTGATTGATTTTTGGGCCTCATGGTGTAGACCTTGTAGATACGATAATCGACATCTAATCAAAATGGTAAATCAATATAAGGATGTTGACTTTCCTATCAAAAAAACATTTCTTGGAGGAATCAAAAATAAAAAAGGATTTAAAGTATTTAGTGTTTCTTTAGATAACAATGGTAAAAAATGGGAGATGGCTATTAATCAAGACAAATTAAATTGGCCTTGGCATATCTCAGATTTAAAGGGTTGGCAAAGTAGCTTAAGTAGATCTTATAGAGTTTCAAGCATCCCCACAAACTTCCTTCTCAATCCTTCAGGAATAATAATAGGAAAAAATTTAAGAGGCCATGACTTAGAAAAAGCGTTAACCAAAATAACATCTCAAACAAAATAAAAAAACAAATACAGTCTAAAGCTAACTTGAACCAGTTTTTGTCAAAAGCTCAGTATAGCATCATAATAAATGACTTTAATTCTTACTGAATGTCATTATGTCCGACAAAACCGAGATTAAAAAAGATGGCAAGTAAGTTGATTATAGATTCCAAAATTATTAAAAATGGGAAAGCAAGAAGAAAAAGTAGCTCAAGAGGAAGTTCAAGAAGAGAAAAAAGAAGAGCAAACTACTGAAGCTCAACAAAAGGAAAAAGAAGTTACTCCTGAAGATAAGTTAAAGGAAACTGAAGATAAGTTTTTAAGAATCTATTCTGAATACGAAAACTTCAGGAAAAGAACTCAAAAAGAAAAATCAGACTTAATCGCAGGTGCATACGCTGATGTGTTCAAGGTTATTTTGCCAATACTGGACGATTTGGATCGTGCAAAAGAAAACATTGATAAAGCTAATGATATCGATAGCCTGAAAGAAGGGTTAGAATTGATTTTTGACAAGTTCTCCAAGTCTCTTTCTTCAAATGGACTGGAAGTTATGGACGTAAAAGAACAAGACTTTAATGCCGATGAGCATGAGGCGATAACTAACGTACCTGCACCCAATGAAGAATTAAAAGGCAAAATTCTTGACGTCGTAGAAAAAGGATATATTTTGAAAGGAAAGATTATTAGATTTCCAAAAGTAGTTGTTGGAGCATAGTCAATCTAGTTATTGGTTATCTAAAAAAATTAAAATGTCGAAAAGAGATTATTACGAAGTATTAGGAGTGACTAAGAGTGCAGACGAGAAAGCATTGAAAAAGGCTTATCGAAAACTGGCTATTAAATACCACCCTGATAAAAACCCTGATAACCCTGAAGCTGAAAAACAATTTAAGGAAGCTGCAGAAGCTTATGAAGTATTAAGCGACGGACAAAAGAAAGCTAGATACGATCAGTTTGGACATGCTGGAATGGGTGGAGCTGCGAGTGGCGGTGGCCATGGTGGTTTCGGTGGAGGAATGTCAATGGATGACATATTTGAAAACTTTGGTGATGTATTTGGAGGCTTTGGATTCGGCGGAGGCGGAGGAAGACAAAGAGGCGGTGGTCGTCGTGTTAACAGAGGTAGTAATATCAGAATAAAGGTTGCACTAACACTTGAAGAGATCGCTTCAGGAATAGAAAAAAAAGTCAAAGTAACAAAAGATAATAAATGTAGCCATTGTGATGGTTCTGGTGCTGAAGGTAAAAGTGGCCATTCAACGTGTACTACTTGTAACGGTTCTGGACAAGTATCCAGAGTCACAAATACTTTCCTTGGTCAAATGCAAACAGCATCTACCTGTGGCACCTGTAATGGTTCAGGAAGTATTATAACTAATAAATGTAAAAAATGTAATGGCAAAGGTGTAGAGAGAAGCGAAGCTGTAATCCCAATAAATATACCTGCAGGAGTTGAGGATGGAATGCAACTTCAAGTAAGCGGAATGGGTAACATGGGAGCTCAAGGTGGAGTTGCCGGAGATTTGTTAGTCGTTATCGAAGAGAAAGCTCATGATGATTTTCAGAGAGAAGGTCAGAATTTACATTATGATCTATTTGTTAATGTTGCAGACGCAGCCTTGGGTACTCAAATCGTAGTCCCTACACTCACAGGAAAAGTTAAAATAAAACTAGAAGAGGGAACACAGTCTGGAAAACTTCTTAGATTAAGAGGTAAAGGGTTGCCAAGTGTTAATGCTTACGGAACAGGAGATATAATTGTTAACGTAAACATTTGGACTCCACAACAACTTTCTACTGAAGAAAAGAAAATATTAGAACAACTAAGAGATTCTGAAAACTTCAAACCAAATCCAACTAAAAAAGACAAAGGTTTTTTTGAAAGAGTCAAAGAATACTTTAATTAATTAAAAAGCCTCAAATTAATGAGGCTTTTTAATTAATTAGTTTAGAAGCATAGCTGTTTTTTTGCTACTTAATAACCTTTTACTTTAATCAAACAATTCTTACAATCAATTTCGTTATTTTAGTTGTAAGTGTAATTATTTTTATGAGGTACATTGTAGAGGCAGAAAAAGTTGTCAAAAATTTCAGTAATCATACAGCATTAAATAAAGTTACAATTAAGATCCCTGAAGGTTGTATTTACGGTTTGCTCGGTCCTAATGGAGCTGGAAAAACAACATTCATTCGATTAATAAACCAAATATCAAAACCAGATAGTGGTACAGTTTTATTTTACAATAAACCTTTAGAAGAAGATCATATCACCAAAATAGGATATCTACCTGAAGAACGAGGTCTTTACAAGAAAATGAAGGTTGGTGAACAAGCTATGTATTTAGCTCAGTTAAAAGGGATGAATAAAACTGACGCTAAAGCAAAGTTAAAATCCTGGTTTACTAAGTTTGATATACTTGATTGGTGGAACTATAAGGTCGAAGACCTTTCAAAAGGTATGGCTCAAAAAATACAGTTCATTGTAACAGTAGTTCATGAGCCTAAATTATTAATTTTAGACGAACCTTTTTCTGGATTTGATCCAATTAACACAGAACTCATCAAAAAAGAAATTCTTGAATTAAAAGACAAAGGAACCACAATTATATTTTCAACGCACAATATGCAAAGTGTAGAAGAAATTTGTGATTATATAACGTTAATCAATAAATCAGAAGTTATTCTTCAAGGGAAAGTCGAAGAAATCAAAAAACAGTTTAGTAAAAACGAATTTGAAATCCACTTTACAGGAAATATGTTATCATTTACCACTGCCCTATGGACTGGTTTTCAGTTAATAAAAAAGGAAGAAATCCAAAAAAATGAATTTAAAGTAACTGTTGCTCCAATTGACAATCAATCTATAAACGATCTATTAGGCTCCGTTATAGTTGGTTGCAAAGTGAAG
Source organism: Flavobacteriales bacterium (assembly GCA_029251005.1). Lineage (GTDB taxonomy): Bacteria > Bacteroidota > Bacteroidia > Flavobacteriales_C. Next base: position 7,734 of record JAQXEE010000091.1, read on the forward strand.
TCAGTCAAAGAAACATCCGCTTCAATTCACGACATCTTTATCAGAACAATAGGAGAAGATAACTTAACCGACACCAACAATTAAATGAATAAACTTAATCTAATCATAAGAAGAGAGTTCAAAACAAGGGTTAAGAAAAAATCGTTTATTGTACTCTCTATAATTACCCCTTTAATAATTGCGTTATTAGTTATCGCTCCGATTCTTATTCAGCAATCTACCTTCAAACAAAAAACTGTTTTAGTTGTTGACAATACGATAACACTAGGAGACTTACTTGAAAGAGATAAGAGCTCAAAATTCATTAAATATGTGAATATGCCTTTAAGTGCAACAATTGAAGTTGTAGCGGATCGCTTTGAAAATGCGTCCGATACGATGGTATTACACTTGAATAAAAATTTCGGTATCATATCCAATAGCCCTGGGCAACTATACAATAATGGTCATCCAGGACCTGGAGTTTTAAAAACTATAAAGAATGATTGCTTTGATATATTTAGAAAAATTCAAGTATATAGAGTGACAAAACTAAACCTAGAAAAAGTAGATAAAAAGTTAGGTGATTCTTGTAACATACAATATGAAGGACGAGGCCTTAATCCTGAGGTAAAGTCATATTTATCCCTCGCTGGAGGATTTCTAATGTATTTACTAGTACTTATATATGGCGTTCAAGTAATGAAAGGCGTGATGGAGGAAAAGACAAACCGAATAATAGAAGTTATACTGTCTTCCATCCAACCCGTAAAACTAATGTGGGGGAAAATTATAGGAATTGGACTAGTAGGGATCTCACAATTTACAATAATTATAATCACTTCTATTATCTTTTTTGGTGCAATTCAATCCTTTGTTGATATTGACACAGCAAATCTTGTTAACGACCAAATAAAAATGATGGATAGTGAGGGAAATTTAGTAAGTGCAAATCTTCCCCAACTCTCAATAGAGGAAATGGATACGCTTTATGCTATTGAGGGACTTAAAAGTTACCTACCTACATTTTTAATAATTATGCCTTTCCTGTTTATAGGAGGATTCTTACTATATGCTGCATTTTTTGCCGCAGTGGGTTCTGCTGCTAATCCAGACACAGAAACCCAACAATTCATACTTCCTATTACAGTTCCTATAATTCTTGGAATGGTGACAGCTACGACAATAATGGATAATCCATCATCAGATTTGGTTTATTACACATCAATGTTCCCACTCACTTCACCTATTGTGATGGCTGCCAGATTACCTTTTATAAATTGGGCTACAGATTGGTGGCAAGTTTTAACTGCAATTCTATTACTGTTTATAACTGTATGGTTAAGCACTAAGTTTGCAGCTAAAGTTTATAAAACCGCTATATTAATGTATGGACAAAAATTAAGTTATCGTAATATTTGGAAATGGTTTAAACAAAGTAATTAATGAAAATTGCTGTAATTGATATCGGTACCAATACTTTTAATTTGTTGATTGCTTCTAAACCGAAAAATAAGTTAGTTTTAAATAAGGTTACAAAAGAATTTGTATTTCTAGGAAAAGGAGGTATTAATAAAAACATTATACAAGATGATGCAATATTAAGAGCTATTACTACATTAAAAAAATTTAAAGTTCTATGCTTAGAAAATAAAGTTGATTCTATTCATGCGATTGCCACTTCCGCAGTAAGAAATGCAAAAAATAAATTATCTTTTGTTAAGCAAGTTTTTGATGAGACGAATATTGAAGTCGAGATTATAAACGGGGATGCCGAAGCTAAATTCATATATGAAGGGGCTCGAGAATCAATTGATTTCAAAAAGAAGCCAATTCTCTTGATGGATATCGGAGGAGGTAGTACTGAATTTATCATATGTAACAATCAAAAAATATTTTGGAAAAAAAGTTTTGAAATTGGTGCTGCAAGATTATTTGAAAAATATCAAAAGTCAGATCAAATAACGACATCCGAAATTGAAGAAATTGAAGGTCATATAACCAATACTTTATCACCATTATTTAATATAGCTCAAGATTTTAATATCAATACACTCGTTGGATCATCAGGATCCTTCACCTCATTCGCAAAAATCATAGCAAATAAATTAGGCAAACCTGATGACCTTATAAAAACATCGAACTATATATTTAACATACAGGAATACAACTACATTCACGAATCGATATTAAACTCAACATTAAAACAGCGGCATAATATTAAAGGCTTAATTAAAGAGAGAGCCCCAATGATTGTTGTTGGCACAGTACTTGTAAATTTTCTTTTGAGGAAGTTAAAGATTGAACATTTTAAACTTGCACGATACGCTCTCAAGGAAGGCATTGCAAGTGATTTTTTCAAGAACAATTAAAACATTAAAAAAAATGGGGAATATTCTAGTAATTGATGACGAAAGACCAATAAGAAGAACTTTAAGTGAAATTTTAGAGTTTGAAAAATATAAAGTAGATCAAGCTGAGGACGGAGAAGAAGGACTTAAAATGGCTCAAGAAAATGAATACGATGTTATTCTTTGTGATATCAAAATGCCTAAAATGGATGGGCTTGAAGTACTAGATAAACTACAGGATTTAAAATACGATCCAGCTATAGTAATGATTTCAGGTCATGGAACTATTGATACTGCTGTTGACGCGCTAAAAAATGGAGCATTTGATTATATTCCAAAACCACCGGACTTAAATAGACTTTTAGTTACTGTCCGAAATGCAATGGATAAGAATGATTTAATGGAAGAAACTAAAGTTTTAAAGAAAAAGCTAAACAAGATTAAATCTGCGAATATAATTGGAGAATCAACAGCGATTAAAAATGTTATAGATGTTATAAATAAAGTTGCCGCAACAGATGCAAGGGTTTTAATTACAGGTGGAAATGGATCAGGAAAAGAATTAGTTGCTCGGCAAATTCACGAAAAAAGTACTCGTTCGAAAGCTAGTTTAATTGAAGTTAATTGCGCTGCAATACCATCTGAATTAATAGAGTCTGAATTGTTTGGCCATGAAAAAGGTGCTTTCACGTCTGCACACAAGCAGCGAAAGGGAAACTTCGAAAATGCTAGCGGTGGAACTTTATTTTTAGATGAAATTGGAGATATGAGTTTATCAGCTCAAGCTAAAGTATTAAGAGCTCTTCAAGAAAACAAGATCACAAGAGTTGGTGGAGAAAAAGAAATAAAAGTTGACGTAAGAGTAATTGCCGCCACAAATAAAGATTTAAAATCTGAAATTTCAAAGGGAAACTTTAGAGAAGATTTATACCATAGATTGAGTGTGATTTTAATTCAAAACCCTTCTTTAAATGATCGTAAAGAAGACATTCCTTTACTGACCGATTTTTTCACAAAACAAATTTGCGAAGAACACGGTGTAGCAATAAAAACAGTAAATAAAGGAGGATTAACTGAGCTTCAAAAAATAAACTGGACTGGTAATATTCGTGAATTCAGAAACGTTATGGAACGATTAATTATACTTTGTGGTAGTGAAATTACAGCAACTGATGTGATAACCTTTGCTCAACCATTAAGCCAATCCTAATCAATATAGTATATTAAAAAAAAGGCTCATTTTATCGGATGAGCCTTTTTTTAGTCCTTGAATTCAAGTAACAAATGCAACTTTTAGATTTATTGGGAGAATAAGATTCAAAACAGAAAGGAAATCCTAAAATTCCCTTTTCTGTTTCTAAGTGAGTTGTTATTTTACCCCGA
>JAQXEE010000107.1 GCA_029251005.1 Flavobacteriales bacterium
TCCCTTGTTATTAATACTTCACTAGATTGAACTAATGAAACAACACCTGTATCTATACATCCACTTGCATCTGTAACTTCAACGTGATAAGTGCCAATAGGCAAACCAGTTGCGCTGGAGTCAGTTTGGATACCAGGAGCGTCATACCAATTATAAATATAAGGCGCTGTTCCTCCTAAAGGCGTTGTAATTGCTAACCCTGTTGAATCTCCAAAGCAAAGTATATGGGTTGTATCTGTTATAAGCGCTTGTAAAATATCTGGCTCACTTACAATCACTGAAAAAGTATCAATACATCCAATACCATCCGTAATTTCAAAGTTATAACTCCCTGCTGACAAACCTGTTATTGTATCATTTGTTAAATTCCCCTCTTCATACCAATCATATGTAAATGTTGGGATTCCTCCACTTGCACTTACCATTGCTCTTCCATCAGCTGATCCAAAACAAGAAGTAGGAATAGAATCCGTATGAGCTACTATTTTTGGGGATGTGGAAGTAATTGTAAAATTAGAAGTGTCCTTACATCCATTGGCATCGGTTACCTCAACACTATTTAGACCTACGCATAAATTAGATCCTGAACTATCTATGTCAGGAACTGAAGCTGTATACCAATCGTAAGAATATGGGAAAGTTCCACCTGATGGGGTTACAATAGCATCACCCGAACAGTCATTATAACATAAAATATGGTTAGTATCTGTAATAGAGGAAGTGACAACTATTGGAGCTTCCACATTTATTGCAGCTGTGTCTAAGCAACCATTTGCATCTGTTATTTCTGCTCGGTAAGTTCCCGCACAAACGTTTTTTATAGAGTCTGTAATTTGATTATCTGCATTTAACCAATCAACAAAATACGGAGCAACACCGCCAGAATATTCCGTCCAAGCAACACCATCGCATACCCCAAAACAAGACGCTTCAAATGAGCTTGCTAAAGAAATCATTTCTGAAGGCTCTCTAATTTCCACCTCAGCGGTATCTTTACACCCTTTTAAATCAGTGAGTTCAACATGGTATAAACCTGCGCATAAATTAGAAACTGAATTAAGAGCCGGAGATCCTGGTACATCATACCATAATCTTTGGTAAGTTGGTGTTCCACCACTCGCTAAGGCTAAAGCATAACCAGAACAATCATCGAAACACGAATTATGAATGGTATCGATTTCAATATACGCCACAACAGGTTCTGGATTTGTGATATTTACCTCAGCTGTATCAATACAGCCATTTGAATCTATTACCTCACAGAAATAAGTACCCGTAGAAAGTCCTGTAATTGTATCATTGGTTAAATTTCCATAATTATACCAATCATAAGAATAAGGCTCAACTCCTCCAGTTACCGTAACACTTGCGCTACTTGTATCGAAATGACCACAAGAAGTTATACTAGTATTTATAATTAAACTTAATTCATCTGGAGCATCAATAGTAATAGTAGAAGTGTCTAAACAACCATTTGCATCTTCAATTTTAACGTTATAAGTACCAGCACACAAATTTTCTGCCTTAATATCAGAATCACTATCTGGTGAATTATACCAATCATATTTTAAAATTCCAGTTCCTCCTAAAGCGGAAACAGTTGCATCACCATTACATTCTCCAAAACAAAGATTATTAGTTGTATCCGTAATTGATGATGTTAATGCTAATACTGGTTCAGTTAAATTAACCTGACCTGAATCTAAACAGCCATTAAAATCTATTATTTCAAATCTCCACGTACCGGGGCAAAGATTCCCAATACTATCTCCTGTTGGTGTTTCAGGAACATCAAACCAAGTAATAATATATGGCATAGTACCCCCAATTGGACTCATCTCTGCTGAACCATTACAATCGCCTTTACAAGATATATTTACCTCAGAGTCTATTGTATGTTCTAATGAATCAGGCGATTCTATTACAATTAAAACAGTATCTAAACATCCTAAACTGTCATTAACCTTTACATGATATTCACCTGCACACTGTTCCGATACAAGTTGGGTTGATGGCGTACCATCAACGTCATACCAACTATATTCGTAAGGACTAGTTCCTCCCTCAGGAATCACACTCATTACCCCATCACAGTCACCATAGCAACTTAACTCCGTAGCCTGATCAATTGTTACATTTAAAGATTCTGGTTGCGTAATCGAAACCAAATCGGTATCCGAGCACCCATTTATATCGGTAACCTCAACATAGTAATTCCCTGAACAAAGATTAAAAATAGTGTCAGCGGACTGGCCACCAGAATTGTACCAATTAAGTGACAAAGCTCCATTACCTCCTGAATACGTAGCCGTAGCCCAAGCATTACATAAACCGCTACATGTGACGTTTAAAGAATCAGTTACTAAAATATTTACTTCAGCGGCTGGTTCAGTGATTATAATTGTTGAAGTATCCATACAGCCATTAATATCCCTAACTCTTACAAAATAAGTACCAGCACACAAATCAGTAACTCTGTTAGTTGTTGGAGAACCTACTATATTATACCATAAATAATCATAATCTCCAGTCCCACCTTGAGCAGTTACTTCCGCTTCACCAGTGCATGTGTTTTTACATAGAACATGTATTGTATCAGAAATTGAAGACGTTAATGCTTCAACTGGTTGGCTAATCACCACAGGAACAGTATCAGTGCAGCCATTATCGTCAGTTACTTCAACTCTAAATTCACCTGCAGGTAGTGATGAATGATTTGCGATTGCTGGATTTGTGGGAGCGTCAAACCAATCGTAAGTATAAAACCCTGAAGAGCTTGTGCCTCCTGTTTGCGTTATGGAAGCTTCAGCCAATGTATCCCCAAAACAAAGAATGTTTGTTGAAGATAAAACACTAGCAACTAAAGTATCAGGCTCAGTAATTATTTTATTCAAAGTATCTAAACAACCATTTTCATCTTCAATTTCAACATTATAAGTTCCGGCACAAACTTCTGTTAAATCTTCTGAATCAGGTCTACCTAAATGATCAAACCAATCATATTTATATCCCCCTGCACCACCGGTAGGTGTTACGTCAATAGTACCATCACATTTACTCTTACAATTTACCATTGTAGCATTTATGAAACCCGATAATTCATCTGGCTCAGTTATTTCAACTGCAACAGTATCAGAGCAGCCATTACCATCTGCAGTTCTTACATTGTAAGTCCCTGGGCATAGATCATTAATCGTTGAATCTGTAACGCTACCTGGTGCGTCAAACCAATCGAAAGTATAATTTTCGACTCCACCTGTTGGCTCTACAATTGCCAATCCATTACAATCGCCCTTACATAAAATATGAGTAGTTTTTACTATGGTAGATTGAACTGAAGCAGAAGGCTGAGTGATTATGACCGAAGAAGAATCTAAACAGTCATTTTCATCCGTAACAAAAACTTTGTATTCCGCCGAAAGTAAACTATCCACAGAATTTGTTGTTTGAGAAATATCGTGATCCCATGAAAACGAATATCCAGAGCCAATAGTACCTCCTGATGCTGTTGCAATAGCCTCGCCTGATTCGTCACCAAAACATAAAACATGGACAGTATCAGATATCGAAGAAACCAATTTATCTGGTTCAGTGATTGTAACATAAGTAGTATCTAGACACCCAACTAAATCTTTAATTTCTATTCCATAAGTCCCCGTATCTAAACTTGAAACACTGTTGATTCTTGGATTTCCTGGAACATCAAACCATTTAAAGCTGTAAGGAGATGTTCCTCCAACTACACTTGCCTCAGCAATACCATCTTGACCTCTGTAGCATTGAACATTTGTATAAGATGAAATTGAACCTTCCAATAAAGTTGCTTGTTCGATAATTACTGTTGATGTATCCAAACAACCATTTCCGTCACTAACTTCTAAATTGTAAGTGCCAGCGCAGAGATTATTTGCTTGCGGGATTGCTGGTGTACCTGGCGCATTATACCAATTATAAGAATATCCTGCAAAACCAGATGTTCCACCAAACGCGTTAAAAGTAGCATTCCCTGTACAATTTGAAAAACATAAAACATTAGTTTTGCTTGTAAGAGTAGCCGAAACTGGACTTGGCTCCTCCACTATTGCAACTGGAGTAGTTGTAATACAGCCAAAATGATCTTCTACTGTTAAAGTGTAACCACCTGCTTTCAGGCCAAATGCAAATGCTATTGATTGCTCCAAAGGGTCGTCCCATTTATATTCATATGGCGGACTTCCTCCAAATACTGTTGCTGTTATAGTTCCGTCCGAACCACCATTACAATTAACGCTATCAATAAAAGCAATTGATGCTGTTAAAGGGGAAGGCCCATCTACATCTATCGCAGGAAAAGCATTTTCCAAATAAGGAAAACCGTCCGAAGAGTCTCTTACGAGTAAAATATATTTGCCTGCACAAACGTCTGTAAGAACCAACGAATCTATTCCTGTTGGATCCGTATCACCTGTGTGAGACCATCTATAACTAAATGGTCCAACTCCATCGTCTAAAGAAGCTGTTATTGAACCATTACAACCACATGTCGCATCGGCAACAGTTGATGAAATTGAAGATACTGCGAGTGTTTGTAATGTGTTTCTCTCATTTTTATAAACATCAGTGAAGTCGTGTTTACCATAAAAATCCCCTTTTTGAAATTGCACAGGAATATAATTAGCACTAAAACCCGTTAAATAAACTTCACCACTAAAATTGTTTTCCAAGTGAATGGAGGTTTCAATCCTTCCTTGAACAGTCAGTGAAGACTCTAATGAACCTGTTAACTCTACTTTATTTTTCAGTTGAGAAAAATCTAAATTATTGGCCTCAGCATATTTGACAATTTCCACTTGATTCTCGACCGAGAATCCAGATTTAGAATCAAAATATACATTGTCGAAAACTGTAGGGATTGCGGCACCAATTTCTCCACCACTGGTATTAGACCAATGGTTTTTATCATTCCACTTTCCGTTTCCTCCAACCCAATATTTTTGAGCCTGTATAGTTTGGCACAACGTAAAGAGAGCGACTATAAATAGTCCCTTTGAAATTTTATATATATTTCCCAACCCACAGTAATTGAGCAGTTTTTAACTGCATTATCCTAAAAAATGGCGCAAAAATAGCCACTTAAATTACGGCAAAACTAACAAAGGGTTTCCAAACTACCGCAAATTAATAGTTTTTACTGTTGATAAGTTTTTATTAATTTAATTCAAGACAAGGGAATTCCGTTTTGGATTTATTTCCTTTGACTAACTGTCCGCATCTAAAACATTGAAATTCTTCTGCTAAAACACTCTCCGTATCGTTATAGTTAAAGGTAATTTCATCTCCTGCATGGATTTGTTTACATGCAAAAAAAGCCCTTTCTTTCAACTCAATATTACCGTCACATTTATGATTAATGTACATAACAGGTTCTTTCACATTTACATGAATTGAAGCACTTACTTGAATCGAATAACGATTTGGAATTTTTATTTCTTCTCCTTCCACAAAACAAATCTGTTCTCCTTGAACAAAGGACCGCTTGGAAATTAAAAACTTAATCCCGTTTTCTTCCTTTACCTCTACTTTTTCATCCTCCCAAACTGTAACCATAAAACAAGAATATCAAATATTGGATTAATTAAGAAAAAAAATCTCATTTTTGTAAACCTAAACAACAGAATTGCGTACCGTTTTCCACATTTTAACTACATTTGTTAACAACGTCTAAAACACAATATTTTAGCTTTTATGGATTTACATTCTAAGTTTTCAAACAAGGTCGCTGCTAAGTACCAGATATACAACAGTTTATTCCTTACCTTACCTTTCGAAGAAATAACAAATACTGGGGTTTTATTACCCGTGTTGTTTAAAGAATGCCAGGATGGTTTTAATGCCAAAAAGAATCCAACTGAAATTATAGATACTTTTTTCGATAAACACACTGATGTTGAGAATGAAGAAGAAAGAATACAACTACTTTTCAAATTTATGCAATACATCGAACGTCAAGTGGTTTTATTTGATGCCGTTGAAGATGCAGCTTTTGAAGACATTAACGACTTAAATGGTAACGGTACAGTACGTTACGTTTTTAATCGTGCTTCTAGTCAGCAGAAAATGGACAAGCTGATTAAAAAACTTGAAGATTTTAAAGTTAGAATCGTTCTTACAGCTCACCCTACTCAGTTTTATCCTGGTAGAGTTTTATCCATAATAGGTGAATTAGAAAATGCTATTAGAGAATCAAATCTTCAAAAGATAAATGAATTATTGCAACAATTAGGAAGAACAGCCTTTGTTACAAAAGAAAAGCCTACTCCTTATGATGAAGCAATTCGATTAATGTGGTACCTAGAGAACGTTTTCTATCATTCCGTTGGTAATGTTCATGCAAGGGTTCGTCGTGAATTAGCAAAACAAGGTGTTACGAATTACGACAAGGATATTATTAATATTGGCTTCTGGCCATGTGGAGATAGAGATGGTAACCCATTCGTTACTTCAGACATTACATTAGAAACTGCTCGTCAGTTACGTCACAAAATTTTCATTTGCTACTTCAGAGACGCAAAAAAATTAAGAAAGAGAATGACGTTTACCGGTGTGGATCAATTAGCAGAAAAGGTTTACGCCAAACTTTCATCTACTATTTTCAATACAAAAGGAAAGCGTTATAAAGCAGCTCAAGAAATAATTACTGATCTTGAAGCAATCAAAACATACATCGTTGAAAATCATCAAGGTTTATTCGTTGACGTAGTTGAAGATTTTATTGTAAAAGTGAAATTATTTGGTTTTCACTTTACCTATATGGATATCCGTCAAGACTCAAGGATACATGGTGAAGTTATCGATGAAGTTTTCCAAGCAGCAGCAGATGGAAAACTAGGAGACACTGTTAAAGGTAAAATCCCTGCTAATTATGCAAAACTTTCCCATGAACAACAAATTGAGGTATTAATTCAATTAGAAGGTAACATCGATCCTGAAATATTCGAAACTGAAATTGTTAGAGAAACATTGAAGTCATTCTATGTTATGAAACAAATTCAAGAGGAGAATGGTGAAACAGGATGTCATAGATACATTATTTCAAACACTCAGTCTTCGAAAAACATGTTCGAAGTATATGCACTAGCAAGAATTTGTGGTTGGAAGCTTGAGGAAATGACATTTGATATTGTTCCTTTATTAGAAACAGTTGAAGATTTAGATAATGGTGAAGATATCTTAGGATACATGTACAATCACCCAGTTTATAAAGCGCATCTTAAGGCAAGAAACAAACGTCAATATGTAATGTTAGGATTCTCTGACGGAACTAAAGATGGTGGTTACTTAAAAGCAAACTGGTCGATCTTTACTGCCAAAGAAAACTTATCAGGAATCTCCAAAACAAATAAAGTAAAAATTATCTTTTTTGATGGTCGTGGCGGACCTCCTGCACGTGGAGGTGGAAATACAAATAAATTTTATTCTTCGTTAGGAGATAAAATTGAAGATCACGAAATTCAATTAACAATTCAAGGTCAAACAATATCTTCAAACTTTGGTACATTAAACTCCTCTCAGTACAACTTAGAGCAATTCTTTTGTGCAGGTTTAGAAAACACTGTCTTTAAAGGTGATATTGCTAAAATGAATGATGCTCAAAGAAACATCATGAATAACTTAGCTGATTTAGGATTTGAGGCCTACAATAATTTTAAAAATGATCCGCTATTTGTTGATTATTTAGAAGATGTTTCTGTTCTTCAATATTATGGTAAAACAAATATTGGATCAAGACCTTCGAAAAGAAAATCAAATGGTAAGTTAAATTTATCCGATTTAAGAGCAATTCCTTTTGTCGGTGCCTGGACTCAAATGAAACAAAATGTTCCTGGTTTCTACGGAGTTGGAGCTGCTTTGAAAAAATACGAAGACGAGGGAAGAATTGATGAAATTAAAAACTTCTATTCTAAATCTTTATTCTTCAGAACTTTAATTGACAACTCAATTCAGTCAGTTTGTAAATCATACTTCCCGTTAACTTCATATCTTGAAGATGACAAAAAGTTTGGAAAGTTTTGGAAAGGGATTTACAATGAGTTTAATCAAACAAAACGTTTGTTGCTTTACATCTCTGATCAAAAAGAATTAATGGAAAGGTCTCCAAACACTAAAGCATCAATTGAGTTAAGAGAGAAAATTATTCTCCCTTTGATCACAATGCAACAATATGCTTTAATGAAAGTTAAGGCAATTGAAAAAGATGATAAGAAAAACGAAAAGTGGAAAGCTGCTTACGAAATGATGATCATTAGAGCATTCTTTGGAAGTATCAACGCATCGAGAAACGCTGCTTAAATCAATGAGCACATTCAAATAAAATTAAAGGTTGCTATTTTTTGGCAACCTTTTTTTGAATTATAATAAATATGAATTCAGATAATATCTCAGAAAATCCATTAAAACAGGAACGCTACGACAAAGCATATTTAAGAATAGCCATAGAGTGGGCTAAACTTAGTCATTGCAAACGTAAACAAGTTGGTGCTATTATCGTGAAGGATAATATAATTATAGCCGATGGATTTAACGGAACACCTTCTGGTTTTGAAAACTGTTGTGAAACGGATGAGGGGGATACGCATTGGTATGTTTTACATGCCGAAGCAAATGCTATTTTAAAATTAGCACGTTCAAATAATAGAGGTACAAATTCTACTTTATACATTACCCTTTCTCCATGTAGAGACTGTAGCAAACTAATTTTACAAGCAGGAATTAAAAAAGTAGTTTATGTAAATGGATATAAAGACACTACAGGGATTGATTTCTTAAGTAAGGCTGGGATTGACGTTGTTCAAATTGAAAACCCTTTTGATTAAATGAACAACAACAAAAATTCACTCAACTATATTCCCCTTTTAGCTGCAATTTGTATTGTGCTTGGAGTATTTCTTGGTAGATTTTTATATGAAGGAGAGTCTTCTAGTCTATTCTCAATATCAAATAGTTCTAGTGCTAAAGTTGACGAGGTAATCGAGCAAATAGTTAACAATTACGTTGATCCTGTTAACGAAAATGAAATCACCGAATTTGCAATTAATAAATTACTTGCTCATCTAGATCCACACTCTACATACATTCCACCTTATCAAGTTCAAGGAGAAAAAGAAAGAATGTTAGGGAAATTCGAGGGGATTGGTATTGAATTCAGAGTTATTGAAGATACCTTAATGGTTGTAAATGCAATTAAAGGAGGCCCTTCGGAAAAAGCTGGAATTAAAGCTGGCGATCGAATTATTGGATTAAATAAGCAAGAAATTGCATTAGGTAAGCTCAAAACCGACAGCCTAGTTAAATTGCTTCGAGGAAAATCGGGAAGTGAAGCTGCATTGATTGTTATCCGTCCTTTTACTGAAGGGAAAATCACTATCCCAGTAGTACGAGGTGAAATTCCAATTTTTAGTATTGATGCTAATTTTATGCTTAATCAAGAAGTTGGTTACGTGAAAATAAATCGATTCTCCTATCAAACTTCATCTGAATTTAAAGAAGCAACGGAGTTACTAGTAAACAAAGGCGCAAAAAAGTTAATAATTGACGTAAGAGACAATCCTGGAGGATCTTTAAACGCTGTTATTGATATATGTAAAAGATTGCTGCCTAACGACAGAAACATTGTTTATACAAAAGGAGAGAACGAACAAGAAACCTATAATTCAAGTTCTGACGGGGCTTTTAAAGATTTAGAGTTAACGATTCTTATCAACAGAAATAGTGCAAGCGCAAGTGAAATTTTAGCAGGAGCACTACAAGACAATGATCGAGCAACGATTATAGGTAGACGAACTTTTGGAAAAGGGCTTGTTCAATCAGTAATTACCTTGAAAGATCAATCTCGAATTCATTTAACAATTGCACGTTACTACACGCCTTCGGGAAGATGTATTCAAAAATCATTCAATAAAGATGATATATCTGGTTATCGTCATGATGCATTGGAACGTTGGAGAAATGGGGAATTATATTCTTCAGATAGTATTAAGGTGGTAGACTCATTAAAATATGAAACACTTTCGGGTAGAACTGTATATGGAGGAGGAGGGATAACTCCTGATGTATTCGTTTCCTTAGATACAAATTCAAACAGTAAAATGCTATTTCAAATTTTAGATAATAATTTAATTAGAAACTTTGCGATTAAATTTTATCCAGCATCAAATATAAAAGGTGCTGATTATAAAGAATCAAACAAATTACTTCAACAATCAGATTTAACAGATAAATTTAAAGCTTATTGTGAAAGTAAAAAAATACAATGGGATGATTCGGATTATATGACTTCTCAGTCATATATACAAAACAGGTTAGAAGCTTACATATTAAGAGTTAAATACAAGAATAGTGGCTATTTCCGAAAAACTGCAGAAATAGACAATGAAATAATTAAAGCATTAAAGGAGCTCTCCATTGAAGATTAGTTTAAATATTCTACTTTTAAAATATCAGCAGGGTTTACTTTATTCTGAAATTGCTTTACCCATCCATAAGAAACATGTTTATTTGGACTAACAATCTTCCGTATTTGAGTCGAATCAGCGAAATAATATTCTAATTTCCTTATCGATTTGTTATAAATTCCATACAACATTCCATATTTAGTTTCTCCATTTCTAAACTTTATTCTTGGGTAACGATATCTGTAGTTTAAGTTAATTTCTTCCATAAAGCGTTTAATTATGTAGTGAGTTTATATGTACATTACGATTGAATCAATTATATGTTTAAAATCAGCCAGTTGAGTTACGAACAGCTGTTAATAACCGAACCGCTAAACTTAATAATCATTCAAATTTTAGTCGCATTTAGCGATTTATAAAATTAATGCCAAACATAAAAATTGAAATTTTAATCCACTTTAAAAAAGTAAGCGTAACCTCTTTTAAAGAGCTAATAGAATAATCATGAATGCAAAGTAAAAATAACCATTCCCAAAAACGGAGAAATATAAGTAGAAAGTATTTGGGAGAAAATGCTGGATTAACTTCATCCCCAGAAGCTATTCAAATAATCTAATTACTATTTTTAACTAGTGATCAAGACATTAGAATACGCAATTAAAGAGATTGCGAAAAACAAAAGGTTAACACCAAATATAATTTCTCAAGTAAATCGAAAATTATGTTTTTGGGTGTTTCTAAAAAAAAGAAACTTTAGCTCAACAAAAACTTACTACAAGAAAAAAGGCGTGCTTTACAGTACGCCTTTCTCTTTAAAAGATTTTATTGTTTCTTAATCAGGTTTCTTCTGATGATTAACTTCTTTGAGCACTTTACCTAGTTTGTACACTGTTGTACTAAATTTTTTACCGTCAGCGGTATACATGTAGACGTTCCCATTCAATAAATATCCTTTTTCAAAATAACCTTCTCTGATGACCTGCCCTTTTTTATTGAAGAATTGTCTCTGCCCGGTTCCATTCCAAGGTGAAACTGCCTTTTCAACGATGGGTTTTGACACCAAATTTGATGGATTTTCACCTGTGGCAGGCGTATCTTTGATCTCGTTGTTGATAGGTGCTTTTTTGATGGTAACTTTTCCAGCCTTTTCTTGGGGCTTGAAGTTTTTGATAGCATCTGCATCAATTTTTCCGTCCTTGTAAATTCTTTCCGACTTTACAGATCCATCTTCATGATATTCAACAATAGTACCTACTTCCTGACCACTAGCCCAGGAGCCTTCAATCATTAACTGACCGTTTTCGTAGTAATATTTTTGAACTCCAGTTCTTTGACCAGTTTGATTGTAAGACCAATCGTTTCTTATATTCCCATTTTTATAATAATATTTATAATCACCAATCCATTTGTTATTCTTCCAATTTCCTTCTTCACGCTTATTTCCATTCTTGTAGTAAAAAATGGCAAACCCATCAGGCCGGTTATTTTTATATGTTAAAATATGTTTTACTTTATCATTATTAAAATAATAAAACCATTTTCCTGTTTTCATATCATCAGAATAATCGCCTTCTTCAACAACTTGTTCTTCCTTGTAATTGGGGAGGTTTTTCATTTTATTTGTGTAAATCCAATGTCCTTGCTTCATATTATTCTTATCTACCGTGTTTACAGGTTCATTAGCAAGCACGTTTATGTTGAAGCCTAGTATGGCTAAAAGTGTGTATATCATTCTTAATTTTAACATTTTGAAATTTCTCTGTCTTTAAGTTTACGGGCTAACATCTAAAAGGTTGTATTTTGTACAAATTAAATACGTTTTTAGGCGTATTAAATAATATTAAAAACCAATATACATTGCCTTAAAACTGGAAATAAATGAATGGTTGGATTTCCGAACTTTTAAACTGATAAATCAATATAATAGTCGAAACACAAACAAAACTTAATACTGGCCACCAGTTATTACCCAAAAAACTTTGTAGTCTAATATCTACAGAATTAGGTATTAAGTGTAATATATAAGAAGCTAGCATTACAGTAAATATGGTTATATAGCTAGGGTTGGTTATGTAATCCAAAAAATGTATTAAATCGAAATTAAAAAACAACTGGTTAAAAAAATCAGCTATAGCAGTATTACTTGGAGCTCTGAAAAATACCCAGCAAAATACTACAAAGTGAAAAGTGATCAACCAACCTAAAAAACGCGATAACCATGTTCCGTTCTCGGTTCTTAAAGGGAACAAAGTACGAAACCCTTTATGAATAGCTAAAGCCGATCCATGTAATACACCCCAAATAATAAACTTCAAAGCAGCTCCGTGCCAAAGCCCACCCAATAACATAGTTATAAATAAATTAATGTAAGTCCTTACTTTTCCTTTTTGATTTCCTCCTAATGGGATATATAAATAATCTTTCAACCAACGACTTAAACTAATGTGCCACCTCCTCCAAAAATCGGTAATATTACTGCTTAAATATGGACTGTTAAAGTTTTGCGGTAACGTGAAGCCCATTAATAATGCCAAACCAATTGCAATATCACTGTAGGCGGAAAAATCACAATATATTTGGATCGTGTAACCATAAGCACCCATCAAGTTTTCAAAGCCAGAGTACTTTAAAGGAGTCTCAAAAACACGATCAACAAAGTTGGTAGAGATGAAATCTGATATTACCATCTTCTTAAACAAGCCTCCTAAAATCAAAAAACTAGCTCTCGAAATTGCGTACTTTGTAAGTTCGTACTTCTTATATATTTGAGGGATAAATTCATTTGCGCGTACAATCGGACCAGCAACCAATTGTGGGAAGAAGCTTACATAAAAACCAAAATCTACTATACTTTTTACGGGTTCAATCTTCTTACGGTAAATATCTACCGAATAACTAATCGTTTGAAAAGTATAAAAGCTAATCCCCACCGGTAAAATAATAACATCGACGTCAAACGCTCCACCACTAAACAAGTTGCCAAAAGCCGAAAAAACATTGTAAGGCTTGATTTCTAGCCCCGTTAAATAGTTAATGGAATCAGTGATAAATCCCGAATATTTAAAGAAAAAAAGTAATGACAAATTGGCAATTACGGAGGCTGCTACCCAATATTTTCGATGTGAGTCTTTTGTAGCTTTAAAAATTTTATTTCCAATAACGTAATCTACAACCGTTGATAAAATCAATAATCCAAAATACAAGCCTCCTGCTTTGTAATAAAAGAATAAACTGAATAAAAACAGATAAATACTTCGGATTTTAAGGTTTTTATACACCAAAGCGTAAAACATAAAAAAAACCGTGAAAAACAACCAAAACAAGTAATGACTAAAGAATAAAGGTTCATCAGGATTGTAAAAAAAGATACTTACAATCAACTCGTTATAATCTATACCTTCATTAATAATTAGTGGAATAATTCTCCTGTTTTGGGTGTAACTATTGTATGAGTTTTGAATTACCGTGTAAAACAACTCTCCTTGCAAGTGATATCCTTTTTCATTGAAATGCAAAAAGTCCGCTGCGGTTAATTTATTTTTATGCCATTTATTTATGGAGCCTAAGCCACCCATAACATTAAAGAAATCCCAAACTGCACAGTTATTTTCTTTCGCGAGTTTTAGGATTGAATTACGGATAGATAAATTTTCTATTAAAACAGTTTTACGATGCCGCTTCCCATCTCCAGGAGTTGTTAAAATAATGTTTACGCCCGGTAAAGTAGCCTTGATGATTTGAATCAAACTATCGTAATATTGATAAAAAACAGAGTCGGTATAGTTTAAATTATAAGCATCATTAATTCCAAGTGACAAAACCACTAAGTCTGGATTAAGGGTTGCAAACTGACTCGTGAAATCTCCGCATTTTAAAAATGATTTCACTTTCGCTCCATTCACTCCAACTTCACTATACGTAATTCCAGGATTATCATTTAACAACTCAATACCTTGTATTAAAAACGCTGCATCAGTTTCTAATGAATCTTTTTGAAAAGTGAAATATAAAGTATCCGCAGTACTTTTAATGCTATATTCTTTATAGCATGCAAACGAATCCGTTACACAAGTAATCGAGTCAGATCCATGAGCAGTGATGTCGATGCTGAACTTCGAAGAATCATCACGGTAATACAACCTAACCCTATTAAACGAGTAAGAATCGAAAGTATGGTTATTCGTGTAAATTTTTAACGTTGTACACGCATCCTTTGTACTCGCAGAAATCCCCGCAACTCCCCAATCGGAATGCGCTATATTTGAAGAACTTTTAAACCCTTTCCAATCACCAGTATATTTGGCTCCATAATTAATCGGTCCATTAGTATGCGCTAATCCAAACGGAAATATAAAACCCCTTTCACGTGTTCCACAACCTAATCCTTTATGCAAAGATTCCCTAACTTTCCCCGTAAAATAGCCAGCTTGAATGTGTGAATCTCCAATATGTAATATTCTTACTTTGCCAGTATCGGAAGTTTCGAAATGGTATAGCTTTTCGAAAAAAGCACCAAGAGTTGTCGAGTCTTTTACAGATAGTCGGTTTAAATCGTACCTAACAAAATCAAATTGGGAAACAGTATCCAACTCGAATAATTGAGCTTTTAATTCTTGCTTTAACCCAAAGGATAATAGCACTATTATTAGAAAAATTTTGAAATTTCGACTAGTTCTTACCTGAATTCCATTCCCTAACAAAGAATGCTTAAAAGTTAAAGCCTTATAAGAATCAAAATATCTTTTCGCTATGGCCTTACCCAATACCATTAGTTGATACTCGTGCTTTTAAAGTCATTATAATCCGAGATAATAGCATTAAATAATTTGTTCCCAATCACTTTTGCCCCTCTTTTATTAAAGTGCATAAAATCCTTTTCCGCTAAAGAGGGATTAGCATTCACCCAACTTGGCATACTTAATTCACCTCCCATCACTTCGTATAAATCCCAAAACGAACAATTCGCCCTCTTGGCAGCCTTTCGCTGTGCATCCCTAACTAAATTAATATTCACAAAACTTTCCTCCTCGCTTTTACAAGCATCCGTAACGCTAATCACTAAAATAGAAGCATCCGGTAAAATTTCCTTTAATAAGGCCAACTGCTTGTAAATAGTATTCTCGTAATAACGGTAACTTTTTAACTCAGCAGGCACAACATTTAATCCAAATTGAAAAATAATTAACCCGACATTTAATTCCTTTAATTGTTGCGTTAACGACGATTTATCCATTTTCGTAAAATCAGTACCGCTGGATCCTCTAAGTGCAATATTATCAACTGCAATGCCTTTTTTACAGTCTAAGGAAACACCGTAAACGTCCGGACTATTAATCGCATCTAAAGAAAATGAAATTTTCCCCGTATTGAATCCATCTATTTGCCACATACTTTTATTCGCCGTTGATGATTCGGTTAGCCTTCCCTTACTAATCATTCCCGTATCCGTACTTAATTCATAATTACAACCATTACCTCCACTACCATATAAAACACTCATAGTTTCAAAATTTTGAGCTTTTTTAAAGTATCTACTATTTCTACTTAATTCAATTTTTGCAGTTCCTAAACCCTCCAAATCAGAACTAACACGATGATAATAACCTAAAAACCCATATTTTAAATGCTTTCCTTTTCTCCCCTTTCCAAAAACCTGGTAACGCTCCCATCCACTTTCCTTTTTAAACACATTTAATCTACCTGAGTTTGTTTCCGAAATAGGCATAAATCCGACACCACAGCCACCGAATAAAGTTTGTAAATTCTCCCTTACCACTCCGCTGATTCGGTCGCCTTCTAACTGAGAGTCACCAAAATGTAGAATTCTTAAAGGTTCCGACAAATCATTTACTTTAGACAGTTTATGGTAAAAGGAATACAATCCGTTTTCAAAATCCGAGGGGTGTAAAATTCGTTCTTTCGCCTCCAAAACAATTGCAGAATTGAGTAACAGTGAATCCACATTGACCGCTAATAAAGAATCAACTTCAAGTTCCTCCAAACTATACTGCGAAGACACTTCACGCAGCACCTCTAACTCACGAAGTTTGTCTTTATAAAAATCTTTAGGTTTAGAAAACGACAACGTAGCTTCACCCCATAGCGCTATGCCTTCTTCGGGTATAACCCACACAATAACACCCAACATAAGTTGAATCGAAATTAAAAACAAGGCTATTTTATAAGGCTTAATCAACTAATACTCATTTTTTCTAACTCAAATTTACCCATTAAAACCCCTTAATATAAGCCTGCAGCTGTTTAATTCGAACTGTTTATTGTTAGCAACTACGATTTGGGCAACACTAAGAATTAAGTTAATTTTGAAGCGTTTAGTGGAAAAAATAGAAAATTATGGAATTGGATAATACAATTAAAAAAGCGTTAAATGAATTTAATCTTATTACAGATGAACGAAAGAAATTACTTCATCAAATAACTGACTTTGTGAAAGGTGAAAACGCATTAGCCGATTTGATTTTCATTTGTACACACAACTCTCGTCGAAGTCATTTATCCCAAGTTTGGGCCCAAGTAGCCGCTAATTATTTTGGCTTTTTTGGCGTAACATGTTATTCTGGAGGGACCGAAGCGACTGCTTTTTTTCCATCTGCAATACAAGCTTTAGAAAACGCAGGCTTAAAGGTCAAAAAATTATCGCAAGATCCCAACCCAGTTTATTCCATAAAATATAATGTAGACGTGCATCCAATCATTTGCTTTTCCAAAAAGTATGATGATGAATTTAACGTTCAAAACAATTTCGCAGCAATTATGACTTGTGATCATGCCGATCAAAACTGTCCATTTATTCCAATGGCTGCTGCGCGTATTCCAGTGCGATATGAAGACCCTAAAATTGCCGATGGGACATCAGAACAATTAACAAAATATATCGAACGTAGCGAGCAAATTTGTCGTGAAATGTTCTACGCTTTTTCACAGGTTTTAGTACCGTAGTAATCTTAATTGTTAGCTATTAAAATCGATTACGATATTTTTTTAACAGAAAACCTGAATTATGAAATAATAAAACCATTTTTTTTAAAAATTCTATCAAACCTTAAAAAATTCCGTCGTGTTCAAATGTGAATTCGTTAAATTTGAATTATGACTGAAATTAAACGAAGCGAAACGTTTGACTTAGCTTTTAAATTCATCACACAAACCAATAAAAATGTATTCCTAACCGGTAAAGCTGGTACGGGTAAAACCACATTTTTAAAATATTTAAAAAGCCATACTCATAAAAACATGGTTGTTGCCGCACCAACAGGTGTTGCCGCAATTAATGCTGGAGGAGTGACCTTGCACTCGTTATTTCAGTTACCATTCGCACCCTTTATTCCAAGCTCAAACGCTACAGAAAACACCTTACACAAACATCCTTTACTTTCGCAAATTCGGTTGAATTCTCAAAAGCGAAAAATCCTCGTTAATATGGATTTATTGGTGATTGACGAAGTAAGTATGGTGGCAGCAAACACATTGGATTCTATTGATATTATTTTAAAAAGTGTCCGTAAAAACTTCAACTATCCATTTGGGGGCGTTCAGGTTTTATTTATTGGTGATTTAAGACAATTACCTCCGGTGGTAAAAAACTTCACATCCGGTATTTTCCAGTCTATTTACAAATCCTACTTCTTTTTTGATAGTCTCGTTCTTTCGCAATACACACCAGTAATGGTTGAACTTAAAACGATTTACCGACAAAAAGATGATAATTTTGTAGACATTCTAAACGGAGTACGCGAAAACCAACTCACGCCCAAACATTTAGAAACGTTAAACAAACGTTTAAAACCCGATTTCACCCCAGAAACAAACGCTGGATATATTACCCTGACTACGCATAACTCTCAAGCAGACACCTTAAATCAAGCACAAATTAATCAGCTGAAAGAACGAGAATATATTTTTAAAGCTGAGATTAAAGACGATTTCCCACAATCCATGTACCCTGCGGATGCAGATCTTGTATTAAAGAAAGGCGCGCAAGTTATGTTTTTAAAAAACGACACCGAGGAAAAGCAATATTTTAACGGTAAAATTGGAACAGTAAGTTATATAACCCACAACGAAATACACGTAAAATGTAAAGAAGATCCAGGAGCAATTATCGTACAAAAAGACGAATGGAAAAATGTACATTACAAAGTGGATTCTAAAACACGTGAAGTAAACGAAGAAGTTTTAGGATTATTTAAACAATACCCTTTAAGATTAGCTTGGGCAATTACCATTCATAAAAGTCAGGGATTAACGTTTGATAAATTAGTAGTGGATGCCCAAAAGGCGTTTGCAAACGGACAGGTTTATGTAGCCTTATCACGTGGTCGCTCCTTAGATGGTTTAGTATTAACCAGTCCTATTTCACAACAATTTTTAGGCGCGAATCAAAACCTTAAAAACTGGGAAAACCACCACAATAAACCAGAAGGCTTATCGGAATTATTAGAGAATTCTAAAATAGATTGTATTCAAACCGAATGTATACGGATTTTCGATTGGTACAATACTGTTCAAATTATCGCTTCGGTAGATAGAATTGTAAAAAGAGAGAAAGAACAATTAAATCCTGAAGTACCGGCATGGTCGAATGATATTTTGAATCAAATAATGGATTTAAACAAAGTTGCCAAAACCTTCCAAACAAGTATTATTAATCTAACCCTAGATCCTGAGTTCCGTGAAAATCAAAACCAATTCCAAAAGCGCTTAAAAGATGCTGCTGATTACTTTTTACCCAAAATTGAGATATTTAAGGAGGTAATCCTAAACCATCCGATAGCGTGTAAAACAAAAAAAACATCCATAGAGTTTGATGAACCTTTCGAAGAATTAGGATCTTTTTTACACGATTTAATTCATCAATTAAAATACTTGGAAAAAGAAAATTTCGATCTTGACGAATACCTTAAAACCTACAGAGTAAACAAAGGACCAACCCTAAAAATTAAAAAAACTCACGTCGACAAACCAAAAAAATCACAATCATTAGTTTCCGCTGCCGAAATAGAGCACATCAATCTATACCAACAACTAGCCCTCTATCGAAAAGAAAAAGCAAGTAAAAAAGGAACTCCTATTTATAAAATCTTTAGCAACAAAGCTGTTAAAGAAATGTGCGAATTTCTACCCCGTACCGAAGAAGGTTTATTTCTCGTAAATGGTTTAGGGAAGGTGACTATTGACTTATATGGTAACGATCTTATTGAGATTATATCGACATATTGTGATGATAAAGATATTGGTCCTAAGGATTTGTTTGGATAATTACACTTCTTATTCCAAAGCAGATAATAATTTGAACCTAAAGTTTTAAACTGCGTATTAGTCTAGAAATATTACCAATTCACATGAATCAATTAATAAAAGAGATGTTTACTTTTAGTTCACCAAGAGTTTTAACGACTTATATATCATATAAATCTACTTGATGTTTTTGTTAAAAAACATATTTAACTCTTTAAAATATTGTTACATTAAACAAAACTATTTAATAAAATAATTGATGATATATCGATTGACAATACTTTTTATTACAGCCTTTTCCTTATTAACTTTCAAGTCAATAGCCCAAAAAGACATTCAAAAACAGTATTTAGTGTTTGATGCAGGATTTAATTTTACTGGAGGACTAAATCTTGCCACTTCTAATATTTTAATTCCTAAAGTTGGTTATACCTCCAATGTTAAAGTTGAACATGAATTTAACAATGGTCATTCAATTATGGGTGGTTTGGGGACCTCTCTAGATGGGTTTGTTTTAGATACACGCTTTAAAAATGTTTTACATGTTTATAATCTTAATATCCCATTTTTATTTGGTACAAAATATGATAACGGCAATCATTTCTACATTGGATTAAATCCATCCTACTGTCTGATGTCAAGCTACTCTGAAGTTTTAAATACCTTAACTCCAAACAAATGGGATTTAAAAATGCAATTTTCATATACTCGGAAATTTAATAAAAATATTGGACTTGATATTACATCGAGGATAGGTGTTTTAAATAATTCAATTTATAAAAGCGGTTTTTCATCTTACTGGGACATCTCGGCAAAGGTTTACTTTAGGTTTATACTGAATAAAAGTGTTGCATTTATAGCTCAATAAAATCATTAATCTCAATACAAAATTAAAAACTTTAAATCAGGAATAAATTTAGTTGCTGAGAAGAGGAAGCTATTTTGGATGCTAACTTAAGATGTCTCTACCAAATTGATCTTGATATTTTTCATAAGCTTATGCTCATCAAAATTATAATACAATCTGCGAATACCACCTAAATTTAGAGTTTCGATTTAGCTTAAAATAAATATTTTATTATGATATCCGAAAACATAACTACTTATAAATTATCTATTTGATGAGTATGCCAGAATCAGCATTTAGAATCTTGAAACATAAATTATTTTAGTTGCGTAGATTCGTTTTGATTTAAAATTGCACAACCGTATTTAAATTAATCTACTTCTTTATACTTACTCCTCAACTCGATTAAGAGTTGATTTAATTCAGCTTGCTTGGTCTTAAAATCGGGAGAATTGTAAATATTATTCATTTCCTGTGGGTCATTTTTCAAATCAAACATCTCCCATTCTTTACCTTCACTATAATAATGAATTAACTTAAATGAGTCTGTTCTTATTCCATAATGCTTTTTTACCATGTGCCATCCATGTGGATATTCATAATAGTGGTAATATTGTCCTTCTCGTTCAAAAATTCCCCCTTCTAATCTAGGTTTAATAGATTGTCCTTGCATATCGGGTGGAATTGGAATTCCTGCATAATCTAGAATAGTTGGCGCAAAATCTAAATTCATCACCAAATCATTGTTTACAATTGCTGAATCTATATTTGGAACCTTCATTATAAATGGTGTTATTAAAGACTCTTCATACATGAAGCGCTTATCATACCATCCATGTTCTCCTAAAAAAAAACCTTGGTCAGAAGTGTAAATAATGAGTGTATTTTCCCATTCGCCTGTCTTCTTAAGGTAATTAATCATTCTTCCTAAGTTCTCGTCAACCGAGACGATGCAACGTAAGTAATCTTTAATATATCGTTGATACTTCCATTCGGCTAACTCTTTTTCGGAATAGCTGGATTGATAAAACTCATCTGAAATTGGTTTGTAATGTTCATCCCATTCTTTCTTTTGCTCAGATGATAATCGATCGTATGAATGTTTCCAATTAAAAACAGGATCCCAAGTTTTACTCCCTCCAGTTCCTGTTTCGTTTGGATACTTGTATTCCGACCCTGTTCGATCAACAAAAACAGAACTATCATTCTTTAAAAATGATTTCGGATCGAGTTTCATGTCAAAAGACATGTACATGTTTTTAACTGCTAAATCTTGCACTTTAGCTGCCTCTCCTCGGTTACTATAATCATCGTGAAAATTATCAGGGATTGGCAAGGAATCGTTCGCGAATAAATCAAGATGTTTAACGTTTGGCATCCAATTTCGATGCGGTGCTTTTTGCTGGTACATTAAACAAAATGGCTTACTTTGATCTCGCTTTGCCAGCTGTTCTAAAGAAATGTTGGTTACGATATCGGTAACATATCCTTCTGTTTCGGAAGTATCTCCGTTTTCAATCATAAAGGGTTTATAATACTGTCCTTGACCAACTAAAACATTCCAATAATCAAATCCTTGGGGTTTGGAATGTAAATGCCATTTACCAACCATCATAGTATGGTAGCCTTCCTTTTGTAATAATTTTGGAAAGGTTTGTTGCGAACCGTCAAACTTGGATCGGTTGTCCTTAAAACCATTAATGTGGCTATACTTCCCTGTCAATGCTACAGCTCTACTTGGTCCGCAAATTGAGTTGGTAACAGCACAGTTATTAAACAATACTCCATTTTTTGCGATATAATCAATATTGGGTGTATTTACAAGCTTGCTCCCATAAGCACTAATCGCATGACGAGAATGATCATCCGTCATTATAAATAAAATATTGGGAAGTTTTTTAACCGTTGAAATTGTTTTATCAGTTGATAAGTTTGGCTCTGAAGAACAACCAGAAAACAATATACTAATTGAAAATAAAAACGAAGCAAATACAAATTTCATTCTAAAGTGTTTAGTATTCTAAATTAGGAATTAAACCTTGATTAATTGTTTAAATAAAAAAGGAGGCTCACCGCCTCCTCTCATTTTAATATTACTCGTTTCTACCTTAATAGATTTACGATACCAACTTTTTGCTCGTTAACAGGATAACCATCAGGATGATTAGTCTTGTAATAAATTTTATAAACATAAGTATCAACCTGAACTCCTTGGCCCATAAATGTTCCATCCCAGTCATCTGTCATTGATTCAGTCTTATAAATTAATTGACCCCAACGGTTATAAATAAACATTTGATAATCAGATATGTAACTACCTATTGCATTAAACGAATCATTTATCCCGTCACCGTCAGGCGTAAATGTATTTGGAACGTATAATGTACTTGGACAATAGTCTGATAATTTAATGCGATCAGTTATGCTACAAGTTCCCGCACTAATTTCAACAACATAAGTACCTGCTGCATCAACACTAATAGCTGATGTTGTTTCTCCAGTTCCCCACAAGTATTCATAGTCACTTCTAGCCCCCGCTTCTAATAAAATAGCTGTTTCTAATTCATTAAAACAATAAGGATTTACCGCTAACAATTGATCTAATTCACTTACTGGAAGATCTACTACACTTAATACAACTGTATCGTATGCTGGACAACCTCCATCGCTCACCGTGACAATATACTCGCCTGCTTGATCTGTGCTAATTGTTGAGGTTGTTTGACCAGAATTCCAAGTAATCGTATTTCCAATATTTCCTGCATCAAATGTTACTTTGTCATCACCTTCACAAATCACCATGTCTTTTCCTAAATCTACTATTGGATAAGCAATGAAAGTAACAGCAGTTGTGCTTGTCCCTTTGCAACCATGAATATCTACAACATCTAAAGTGAAATCGCCTGATGTAGTTGGAGATATCGTTGCTGTTGTGGCACCGGTACTCCAAATAAAATCAGTGGTTTCACCTTTGTCGTTTAAGTCCGTTAAAGTAACACCGACTCCTTGACAAACTGTTGTTCCTTGGATATTTGGTGTTGGATTACTATATACATCTACATCAACAGTTTCTTCTGATACACATCCTTGATTACTGGTTACTTCTTGTGTATATATTCCTGCTGTTAATACAGAGATGGTTGCACTTGTTTCTCCAGTACTCCATAGATAAGTATAAGTCCCTCCTAGGTCATTCATACCACCGATTAAAGCAGCTTCTCCATCACAGATACCTGCGGCATCTGGTACTAAAACTGGATCAAGGTGAACAATAACATCAATCGTTCCATCTCCTTCACAACCTCCACCGTTATCTACATGTAAATCATAGGTTCCTGTTGTAGTTGCTAAAAATGTTTCAGATGTTCCTGAACCGTCTTGCGACCAAGTAAAGAAATATCCATCTGAAGCTTTAAAATTTGGTATCAAGGTTACATCTTCTCCTTCACATAAATTAACCGTTAAGTTATCTAAAATGTTAACCGTTAAATCACTCTTATCGATTACAGATCCTAAATCTCTTCCTGTACAGCCGTACTGATCTGTTATATCAACCCAAACAGTTGTTGCAATAGCTGTTGGAAAATTACTTTGAGTCGATCCATCCTGCCAAACATAAGTATAAGGTCCGTTTCCGTTATCATAACCTACCACATCAAAAGTGTGAGGACTTCCTGGACATTTTGTTTCATCTTTAATAATATCTGGTGTTGGCATATCAATTACTGTCAACTTAACATCATCTGATGCTTTACAACCTTTATCATCCGTTACCTCCACTTCATAATCTCCTGCTACTTTAGTAGATAAAGTTGGTGTTGTTTTGCCATCATTCCATAAATAGGATACAAATACTCCCGGTGTAAAATCCAATGCTGAAGCATCAGCACAAATTATCTGATCAGCTCCTAAATCCGGAATAGGGAGTGCGGTTCTTTCTAATGTAAAATCTGCTGATCCTGCACATCCTTCTAAGGTTGTAAAAGTTACCGAATAATCTCCTGCAATCGAAATTGTACTTGTTCGTGTTACATCTCCATTACTCCATAAGTACTCATCGAAATCTGCACCTACATCAAATAAAACATCATCTGCATCAATACAGACTGAACTATCTCGAATCGTTACTTCAGGCATTGGGCTAACCGTTAAAACAACTTCATCTTCTCCTATACACCCATTTTCATCGGTTACCACTACGCTATAAGTTTCAGTTCCTTCATTTTTAGCTTTGATTGTTTGCGTAGTTCTGCCGTGTGCCCAAACCCAGCTTTGAGCTGTTGAATGACCAGCATTAAACAATACTGAATCTTCAATGGCACAAATTTCAACATCATCTCCTAAATCTACAACGGGTAAATCGTGAACCGTTAGTACAATTGTATCTGAATCCGTACAACCTTTAACATCTTTGATCGCAACCCAGTATTCTCCAGCTAAATCGTTTTCGATGGTTTGAGCAGTTTCGCTTGTACTCCAAGAATAAGTCATTCCTACTCCTGCATTTTTTGCGTCAAATACAACTTTTGGATCTGCATTACAAATTGATGTATCAGGTCCTAAATCTACTTCTGGTAACAAATTAACTGTTACATAAATTGAATCTTCTCCCTTACATCCATTTTCATCTTCTAACTTAACTCTGTACATCGCCTCTGTATTAACTGAGTACGTCTGCTTATCGGTAAACGTACCATTATCTGGCGTCCATAAATACCAGTTACAGTTAGCAATTCCAGCATTCAACACAACATCATCTGCATCTTCACAAATCGCTGTATCTGGACCTAAATCAACAGGTAAGAAGTTATTTACAGTAAGCGTTATCGTATCAGCTGCCACACATTGGTGAATATCTATAATTCCTATTGCATAGTCTCCCGCTACTTTAGTATCTAATATTGCTCCACTTCCAGTTGGTATATTACCAGGAAGCTCAAACCACTGATAACCTAACATTCCAGGAGTTTCCGCTTCGGCATTCCATACCACAGTTGGTGCATCCCCACAAATTGTTGAATCACGAAGTACAATTTCGGGTAACGTATTTATCGTTAATTCAAATTCTGCTGAATCAAGACAACCATACGTATCTTCAATCACTACTTTATAAATATTCGCTGTATCAACACTAATAGAAGGAGTCGTTTGACCTGTAGTAGTCCAAGCACTTCCATCAGCACTTACTCGCCAAGTATAAGTTGTGTCTCCTAAAGGATTAGAAAATGTTGCAAGATCTAATGCTGCGTCTCCAGCACAAATACTTGTATCATTTCTTAAATCAACAACAGGTAAAGCGTGAACAGTTAAAACAATACTATCAGTATCATGACAACCATTAGCATCTTCTATAGCTACATAGTATTCACCGTCAACATCAGTACTTAAATCATTTGTTGTAGAAACCTCGGCACCCGCTGGAAGATCTCTCCAACTATATGAAGTAATAGCTGATCCGCTTCCACCTGTACTTAAAACTGATGCATCAATAGCAACTGCTGCTGCACCCGCACATATAAATGTATCTCCTGGTAAAACCGCTATTGGTAAATCATTTACAAACAACTCTACTGAATCCTTTTGTTTACAACCATTTGCATCCGTTACCTCTACTCTATACATTTTAGCTTCAGACTTGGTAATTGTTTGAACATCTCCCCCGTCAGCACCCCAGTCATAAGAAGTAAATAATCCTGCATCAAATGTTACATCGTCCCAATCAACACAAATTGTTGAATCATTTCCTAAATCTGGTTCTGGTAATGGGTTTACCGTTACATAAATAGAATCAAAACAACTATCCCCTTCAAAAACATTTGCCAACATTAACTTATAAGTACCATAATGGGTGCCTAAATCTGTAGCGTCGAAAATGGTATCTCCTGAAAAAGTAATTTCAGCACTTTGAGAAGCTGTTGTTGGAAATGAATCTATACTCCAAATTCGTTCTCCGTTTGCAATATTTATCATCGTATCCAAACGAACACTCTCTCCTACACAAATTTCAGGATGTTCTTCTT
>JAQXEE010000131.1 GCA_029251005.1 Flavobacteriales bacterium
GCATATCCTGATTTTAGAATGAATCAACACTAAATAACTTAACGGGAAAATATATTTTAATTTTTCTTACTTTTCAAAATTTTATTCAGAGCAGTTTTAAAACTATTTTTTAAATAAAATAAGCACGGATAACTCAGTGCTTTTTTTATTTACACTTAGGGACAATATTATTCTTTATTACCTTTACAGAAAACCTCTTTGTTTTGGAATGTCTTAATTGTAAAAACACGAATTGCCTAATTAGTAAAAATGCTACTCTTCCAGAAATTCACGAATTACTAGAAAAAAAGCATAAGTTCAGGGTTCTAAAAGGTCAAGACGTTATAATTGAAGGAGCTCCAGTACATGGAATCTACTTTGTTTTTAAAGGAAAAGTTAAAATATTTAAAACAGGTCTTTTAGGTAAAGAACAAATTAATCGGTTTGCACAAGATGGAGATATTATTGGGCATAGAGGATTTGGCGCTGGCCAATATCACAAAATTGGAGCTATGGCTATGGAAAACATTGTGCTGTGTAGTTTTTCTAGCGTAGAGCTTCTAAAAGTACTTAAAACTATACCTTCTCTAACCTTTGATTTCATGTCATTTTATTCAGAAGAGCTAAATCGAAGCGAAACTAAAGTTAGAAAGTTTGCTCAAATGACTGTTCGTGAAAAAGTTATTGACGCATTATTATACATCAACCGAAAATTCGGACAAACATCAGGACAATTAAACTTCCAACTCTCAAGAAAACAAATGGCTGATTTCACAGGTACTACAGATGAGCAAGTAACACGGGTGTTTTCAACCCTAAAAAAAGAAAAATTGATTTTATCAAATGGAAAGAAAATTGGTATAAATGATATTGAAGTTCTTAAAAAAGAAATAAATGAGCACAACTACTTTTTAGATTTGTAGCTATCCTCAACTAATTGAAAATACAAGACTTACCATAATAATGAGAAAGAAAAAAAAATCAGTTCTTTAATTTAATCTTATCTCCATTTTTGGGAATATGGCCAACTTCCCATTTATTCCTTCGATAAAGGTGTTTTAACTTAATACCGTAAGATTGTGAAATACGATATAAATTATCCCCCTTTACATAATAATGTACGCTCTTAGTTCCTCTAGCACGCTTTGGTTGCATATAAAGTACTGTGCCAATTTTAAGAATTGTATCAGCATTGCACTCATTATATTTGTATAATCTACCTAATGAAATATTATTCACTTTGGCAATATTATAATAAGTATCTCCTTTTTTAACTTTTACATAGTTAATACCATTAGCTGATTTTTGTAAATTGTTTAATGGAAAAACCTCTATTTCAAATTCATCTTCTTCTAAGGATCTATTTTTTTCACGATGTTCTTCATCTATAACTGGTACAATTTTAGATTCTTTTTGTTTCTTATTCTTTTTATTCCTTCGACCTTTTATTTTTTTTACGTATTGATTTAAATCGTATCGCTCGATAATTGTAATCAAAAGTGAAGCGTACTTTTTATTTGTTGCGTAACCTGCTTTTCTCAAACCTTTTGCCCACCCTTTGTAGTCGGTTATTTTTAATTCAAACAAACTAGCATAACGACGTTTTCCTTTTAAAAAATCAGAATGATCTCGGTAGGAATGCCAAACTGTTTTATACTTTCTAAAACACTCATTTTTAGCATCATCATCCATTTTAAAAGTTGCTCCCTTCCAATCTGAATGACATTTAATGCCAAAATGATTGTTGGCTTTACGTGCTAGTCTACTATTTCCATATCCACTTTCGAGCATTCCTTGTGCAAGCGTGATACTTGCCGGAACACCTGTTCGGTTCATTTCTTTAATCGCTTCTTCTTTATACTTGAGGATATATTCTTTTGGTGTTTGTTTTTTAAAAACAAACGAAGGATGAATAAAAGCTAAAAACAAGAATATAATCGTGAAAATAAAGTTTCTTAACATTGTGTTTTAAAAATTGTAATCTAAACCAATTAAGAAGTTTATACCATAATTTGCATATTGATCCCATCTGACATGTTTAGTATTTAAAATATTATTCGTTTTAAGGAAGCCTCCTAACTTTTCGGAGTAGTTGTAACGAACATCAATATTGAAATCAAATATCGGATTTAAAGTTGAGGTGATGGCCTTGTTACCTGAATCGAATGAATCTAATGCTAACTGACTACCATAAAAGAACAAATCTACACCTACTACAAACTTATCTTTCAACTTATAACTCGCGCGTGTTTCAACATAAATATTTGGCAAATGAAATGCTTCATACTTGTAAAAATCGTACACGTTGTACTCTGCCTTAGCCAAAAGGTCTAACTTTTTTCCTTCGTGAATAAATTCCAAAAATCCTTGACGATGATCCACTTTATCCGCTACAATTACAAATTCATTTAACCCGTCGTTGCTTATGTTATAAAAAAGTGGAAGTTTAGTATGGTATCTGTACCTAAATCCAAAATTAAAACTCGATTTAGAACTAAAAGCTCCTTTTGCTCCTCCCATAAAATCAATTGGGGTGCGCTGAGTAAGTATATCTCCATAATTTGCGACAAATGGGTTTTCATAAGCGTAATCTAAGTAAGACAATCGCTTGTAATCATTTTGAAACCTTGCAAAAATGTGTAAAACATCTTTTACAAATCCAAAATCAGCTTCTGCAAAAACATTTGCAGTAAATTTTCTAGGGTCAATAGTTTGATAAAATGTTTTCACTCCTATTTTTAAATCAACATCTTGTAATTTTAAATCAAATGCAGGAAATAAAGAAAACAATGCAGATTCATGATTATTTAATGGATTCCCTGAGTTTAAATAACTAGCCTCAAAGTCTAGGTTAAAAACACCTTTAAACCAATCATAATTTTTCAATTCGGAATATTTATTAATGTTCGCTGCTAAGTTTACACGATGTTCGACCACAGACATTTCATCCATTGAAAATTCATCGTAATTAATATTTACATCATACCCCCAATAACGTTCATCTTTATAATTACTTTTTAAGCCTGTTTCTATGTTAAATTTCCCTAATCCTCTATTGAGCGACTTTTCGTCATAAATAAGGAATTGATTTTCGTTGAACCCGTGAAAATTCACCAAATTATGATCATAATCAAAGGAGCCATAAAGTGTTTTTTTATCATAAAATTTCTTTCCGTATAAAGCCACGTTAGAATTACCGTAGCGAGCATTTATAGGCGATCCTACAGTTTGATTTTGAGAAATATGCTGAATTTCAAATCCGGCATTATATTTTCTGTTTCTAATAGTAGTATGACTCAATTCAAAAAGGGGTGCTGATTTAAAATCATTAATTCCAATGGCAACAAAACGCTTATAAATTTTTTCTAATGGCTCGGTCATTTTAATCTTGGGAGCCTTAATCGTTTTAACTTCAAAATTGGAAGGAACCTTTTTATCTAAAAAATTATATTCAACAGAAGTCTCTACTTTTACAGAATCCTTAAAGATAGGATCATCACCTATTTTTTTCCCATAATTATAGGTCAATTTACCATCTCCAGGGATATGAATCGTCATTCCGGCAACCTTAATAATACTAGAGTCTTCAACAGCATTTCCAGTTTGCGCCTGCGTAAATACAGGAATCAACAAAACGAAAAATAATATATTTTCAAAACGCATAATCATCTTATTTTTGTTGTACAGAATCAGTTGGTAAAATGATATTCAAAGAATCAATATTATCTTCTTGTTCTTCTTCAATATCATATAAATTTTCATTTACATTATCTTCATTCCCTATATTGATAATTACCTCTTCCTCTTCTTTTACTCGTAATGCAGCATTTTTAATTGCTTCTATTTCATCCAATCTTTTGTTTACCTCAGTAATTAATTCTTCACCTTCATAATGTTCTAAAATACTTTTAAAAGTATACTTTGCACTTACTAAATCTCCTTGTTTAATAAGGATATCTCCCAATAACAAATATCCTTTCGAAGACCAATAAGAATAATTTGAAAATTCTTTTAATAGCCTAACAACGTATTCTCTACTTTTAGTATAATCTGATTGAACATATTGAATATATCCCATTTGATAAAGAGCTTCAGCTGCCATCACCTTTTGAGTATTGTCTATTATTTTTTGATACGCAATGGCTGCAGTATCATATTTGTAAGCTTTAAAACTAGAGTTTGCTAGTAAAAGAATAGCTTGGAACTTACCGTTATTATCAACTAACTTATTTTGCTCAACTTTATGCGCGTATTTTGCCGTATTCTCAAAATCACCTAACGCATTATAGGCATTCATTAATCCAACGTACGCATCCTTATCGTAAACATCATATTCTGATTTCTTTTCTAATAGTAAGAATCTCCCAATCGCTTTTTGATAATCCTTATTTTCCATATGAATCTCTGAAGCCTTATATAGAGCCTCTTCAGTCCATTCACCATATGGAGCATCAATTACTTTTTCAAAATAAGGTAATGACTTAGATTTCTCTCCTAATCGGTAATGACTTTCAGCAACCATATAATTTGCATCATTAATGAAAATTCCATTTGAAAATTCATTTAAATAACCGGATAGTTGCGTAACTGCTGCGGTATAGTCTTTTTTGACGTAGACACCTTTTGCACTCTTAAAGTTTAATGTGTCTTTTGCACCTCTTGAAACATCAGGAAGGCCGATACTTTCTCTAAAGACCAAGTATCGTTTAGGAGAATTTAAATCACTCTGAGCAGTTTGTCTTAAACCTCTTAATGCATTGCCCGCAAATTCAGTTCGTGGATCAAGTTTAACAGCTTGTTCAAATAATCCAGCAGCGATAACATACTCCTTTTGAACCCTCTTTATATTTGCCATTTTGTTCAAAGATTGTTGAACTAAAGCGGTATTATTGGTGTGATTTTTAACAATATCATTAAAATACTTGTAAGCAATCTCATACTTTTCTAAACGTTCAAAATAAACTTCACCTGCTTTAAACTTAGCATCATCAATATAATTACTATTTGGATAGTTAAAAATTAGATTTTCAAAAGCTTCTGCTTCTAACTCAAACTTGTTTAGTAGCTTGTAAGCCTGACCCAGCTGAAAATATCCATAATCAACTTCTCGCATACCTAATTCAATTGCGTTTTTATAATATTTAGTTGCGTGAATTAATTCATTTTGTTTTGAAGAGCCTTTTAAGTTGTTACTGAGAATCAAATAAGCATCACCTGTTCTCAGATAAGCATCATTCAATTTATTCGTTGCGTTATTACTTTCGTGCTTATTAATATAATCACGGAAAGCTTTTATGGAAGGACCGTATTCATTTAAACGAAGATTAGCGTAACCTAGTTGATAATCAACTTCTTTATATTCGTCCAATAAAATTGCCCCGTTTGAGGATTTAAATTTACCATATTCAAACAATGCGGACTTAAAAAAACCTAATCTGTAAAACGATTCTGCTTTCCAATATTGCGCTAATGCTACTACTTCTTGATCTTCAGGAAACTCTAATGATTTATTGAAATAAAATATAGCCTTTTGAAAATTACTATTATCCCCTTTTTGGAAACCCACTTTCTGCTGATTAAATTCTTGAATACCCCTGTAGTAGGCAATTTTTTGATATGCATATTGAAGTTCAGGGCCTTTGTTTGCTATTTTATCTAAGGCATTAATAGCTCTTTTGTAATTTTTGGTATTTAAATAAACATTTAATAAAATCTTACGTGCCTTATCAACATTTAAGGACGCTGGATAATTTTTGATATAACTTTCAAGTGCTATTATACTTTCGTGGTAAGGATCGATGTCTAATTCGAAAGACAACTTTGCATAATTAAACAAAGAATTCTCAGTAATATTTAATTCATGGTTATTTTTGTACGCAAACTTAAACGATCGTCTAGCAGCATCTTTATTGTCTAGCTTTAAAAAACAATCTCCCGAATAATACATTGACAATTGACCCACTTTTGATTTATCATCTGACGATTGTTGAAAATTCACCAATGCATCTTTATAATTCCCATTCTTATAATAAGAGTATCCTAATTGGAAAAAAGCTAAAGTGTCTATATTTGCAGCTTTTTCTTTAAATTTCTCAAAATAAACAATACTGTTACTGTAATCACCTAACTTATAATAACCTTCTCCTACCAGCCTAGCTATTTCAGGAGAACGTTTAGTATTTGCACTATCCAAAAAGGGTGCACCATATTTAACCAGTTCTTCATTTTTGTTTTGTAAATAATATATCTGAGTTAGATAATAAGGTACAATCGATGCAAAAACAGGATCATTTTCTAATCCTTTAAATTCTTGATAGGCTGATTCATATAAGTCCCCCTGATAAGACAAGTGCGCAAAATAAAATTTAGCAGACTGTTGATAGTCACTTTCTATCGCCTTGGATTTATGAAATAATTCCTTTGCATCTTCAAATTGATTTTTCCGAAACAGTGAATACCCGAACTTAAATTGAAATTCAGGTAACTCGGCTACTTCTAAATCATTTTCATCAACTTGCTTAAACCACTTTATTGTTGTTGTATACCTTTTCTTACGATAATTATATTTACCTAACTGAAAACGTGCTTTTCTGACTTTTGGGCTTTGCGGG
This sequence comes from Flavobacteriales bacterium, assembly GCA_029251005.1. GTDB lineage: Bacteria > Bacteroidota > Bacteroidia > Flavobacteriales_C. The sequence continues at coordinate 6,591 of JAQXEE010000131.1, forward strand.
TGGTTTTCAATAAACTTAATAAATAAATATTCTGCATCCTTGTTGAATAACTCTAAAGCACACAAAGCAACATAATATTCCGCATTCATCTTAACTTCAGAGTGTGGCTCATCAATTCGATTAAAAACGACTTTAAATTTACGTTGTGCCGAAACATATTTTTTTTGATCAAAAAGCTGTTTAGCTCTTTTAAAATCAGAATTCTCATGCGAATACACTAAAGATCTCTGAGCTCCAGCGAAAAAAGCTCCGAACACAAACATTGCAAACAATATATTTCTCATTAATTTCATGGCGAAGATTTATACCAGTTTTAAAAATAAACTAGATACCCCTTGGTTGTGATTTGTAATACGTATTATTATCAACGATTTAATGTGTAATAAAGTCTCTTTGAGATTAAAAGATCAAATTTCAATTAAAAAAGAAAATATTTTTTTTTAAAAAAATAGTAGAAAGGCTTTTTTTAACGTAACTTGCGGACAATTATTTACATATATATTATATTACAATGGCAAAAGGTACAGTAAAATTTTACAATGAATCTAAAGGATTTGGATTCATAGTTGACGAAGAAAATGGAAATGAACTTTTTGTTCACGTTTCTGGTTTAATTGATGAAATTCAAGAAAATGACGAAGTTACTTACGAAGTTACTGACGGAAGAAAAGGTCCTAACGCAGTAGACGTAAAGTTAGTATAACAATACTATTTACTAAATTAAAGGTCGCTTTTAGCGACCTTTTTTTATGCTTAATAATTTAGTTTAAGCTTACAATTCAACCTTTCACAGAAAATTTATTAAAAAAAAGTGCATCCTATATTATTTTGTCATATCTTGCAAATAATTATTTATTTTAATTTATTACAATGGCAAAAGGTACAGTGAAATTTTTCAATGAGTCTAAAGGATTTGGATTTATTGTTGACGAAGAAAACGGAAATGAATTATTTGTTCACGTTTCAGGTTTAATTGACGAAATTAAAGAAAATGACGAAGTTACTTACGACGTTGCAGATGGAAGAAAAGGTCCTAATGCAGTTGACGTAAAGTTAGCATAATACTATTCTTTATTACATTAAAGGTCGCTTCTAGCGACCTTTTTTTGTGCCCAATATTCTGAAATTAAAAGGAATAAATAAGCTTCTTCAACCTCCCTCTTCATCAAGAGACATTCTTAGTCAGAATATATTTCAAGATATATCGGTTCTCTTTTTTAGTGTTTTTATTAACCACAAACTAAAATTAAAAAATACTTAAACATCATGACCTTTTCACGCTTATCATTTGGATACTATCTCGAGCTAAAGCATTCGTAATGGATACTAATACCTTTTTGATTATTGGAATTATAAACCTATAAATTATACTTTAAAACCCTATGTAAACCAAAGTCAATTCCCCTTGATTGAAACAGGAAAAATTATTCAATTCAATCACTTACTCAGGTAAACTAGTTTATGGATGTTTTAAAAGCCACCATAAAGCAGGTGTGTTAGTTGTTTTCGATATCAGTTGTTTACAAATATGGAAAAAGAAGTCACAAACGATAACCTAACCTAAACGTCTTATTAAAAGGGATATTAAACGACCATATCTAATTTATAGATATGGTCGTTTAATATTACAGCCAGATTATATTTTAATTTTTATGCCTTACTTAGCTTCAAAAGCATTTTACCGTGACTTAATATTGCTTTTCTAAAAGTTGAATGAGAATAGTAAGGGACACTAAACTCCTTGGCTGTTGCTTTAACTATCTTTGAGACTGCTTTATGATGTACATGAGAAATATTAGGAAATAAGTGATGTTCAATTTGAAAATTCAAACCGCCTACATACCAAGACAATAACCGATTATTAGGAGCAAAGTTAGCTGTAGTATGCATTTGATGAACTAGGGAATCCGCTTCAACAGTATTATCAGTGTCTGGAATAGGAAAATCAGTTTCAGGGATACAATGTGCTGGTTGAAAAACACAACCCAAAATAAGACCAGATGTAAAATGCATAGTTAACCATCCCAAAACTATATGATACCAAGGTAAACTTGTGAAATACAATGGAAGACCTATAAAAAAAGCGTAATAAAGCACTTTTAATGATACCATCTTTACAAACTCAACTTTGTAATTTAAGCCTTGCGCTTTCACTAACCCCATCTTATTGTAACGTTTAATTTGTGCAAAATCCTTGTTCGTAGCCCAAGATAATGTCATCAAACCGTATAAAAACCAAGCATAAACCACTTGATATTTAAAAAACGACTTATGAGGCTGATTCGGTGAAAAACGCATCAGTCCTGATGGGTCAATATCTTCATCATAACCATCAATATTAGTATAAGTATGATGAAGTACATTATGCTGAATTTTCCAATTTAAGGCATAACCTCCAGCAAAATTTATTATGAAACCTATAAAATTATTTACTTTCTTGTTGCTTGATAGAGCCCCATGATTAGCATCATGCATTATTCCTAAACCACAACCAGCTATTCCTACCCCCATCATGCACCAAAGACCATAAGTAATTAAATAGCTATCAACTACCAAATTAGATAAAATAACAGCGAACGGAAGAAAATACATTAATGGTAAGACGACGACCTTAATCCAAATCCTATAATCTCCAGTCTTTTCAATTTTTTTACTGCTAAAATAATTGTCTACTCTTTTTCGTAAAGTAACGGCAAAATCTTTGTGATTGTTATTTTTGAAATTAATTGACTTAAACTTAGTTTCCGACATTTTATTCTATTTTGCAAGAAATAAATACAAGACTTTTTTTTTAATGAATGATTTTATCAATTAAAATTAGGTCTAGTTTTCTTTTCTATATTAATATTCTGTTATAAACTTTTGGCAATATGATGATTAAAAGGCAACAAAGCCACAAAAACTCATTATAAAAATTTATGTCTTATATAAACCCTTTAAACATCTTACTAAATCTAAAGGCCTAAAGTTATGTTCAAATAACAACACCTGATATTGAGTCAGACTTTGCACCAGTTACTGATTTCAAGATGTTAATTTCGCCTTTTATCTTTAAAAACCCCATGAATGCAAATATAATGGCTTCTTTAAAATCAATTTCTTTTTCATGTGGAATGATGATCCTTGAGGTTGAATATTCTTGAATTTTCTTGATTAAGAAATTATTTTTGGCTCCGCCACCAGTAATTAATGTTTTAGAATCATTTTGCGATAAATTGTTGCCAATCACTTTAGAAATATGCTCGTAATAAGTACATAATTTATCCTCTAAACTCAAGGAATTGTTTAAAATAGTTGGTAAGAAATCTTTTTCCAAATCTTCCATCCCTAAGCTTCTTCCTTTTTTGTAATAGTCCCAACTGTCTAATTCACCTAAAAGAATTTGATCTACCTTTCCTTTACTTCCTAACCTCCCTCCCTCATCAAAACTAAGGTTTACAGAATTTACAAGTAGATTAGATACAATATTACAAGGTGATAAATCTTTGGCTTTACGTATACCTTTATCAGAATAACTATAATTAGAGATTCCTCCCAAATTCAAACAATAATCATACTCACTATAAAGTAATTTATCGCCGATTGGCACTAGAGGCGCTCCCTGACCACCTTTTGCTACATCCATTTTTCTAAAATCTCCAACAGTTTTAATACCTGTTACTTCAGCCAAAACCTCTAAGGATCCAATTTGAAGAGTGAGACCTATACTAGGTTTATGAAAGACAGTATGACCGTGCGATGAAATTAAATTGGGTTGCGGCTTTCCTTTTAAAAACTGATTTGTAAGGTCGCCAAGTAACCTACCATAATCAATATGTAATTGTGCTAATTTTAATCCAGAAAGCAGCCTAGCCGCTTTTAGTCTACCCTCCCAATGATTAGTGTAAGGTATTGTTTTTGAATGTATTAATGAGGATGTATATTTCCCGTTAAGTTGAGATAATTCTACCAATGCGAAATCCAATCCATCTAAACTTGTCCCCGACATTAATCCAAGTACCATCATAGAAATACAAACTTATAAAAACTTGAAGAGTTTCGTATGTTAAAACTTTCTAAAATAACTAAGTGAGAAAACACTTTTTAATTCGGTAGAATAAAATTGATCCTCGAGCATTGTTAAAAAAGAGATTTCATCCTTTTTTGTAAACCCTTTTGACCAACCTAAAAACATTCGCTCCCTACTAAAAACTAAATCATCTTCGAAAGTGAAAATTTCATATCCAGCACTCAAAAACATTCGCTTGCCAATTTTCTTTTTGATCTTCACCTTATTCCTCCAAACAAAATCTATTAAATCTGTTTTCGAACGCGAATACTGGCTTGTAAAATCCCATTGAAATTTGGATCTTACGTTAATCTTGATTTTTTTAACTTTAATTTTTTTAGAAAAATTAAAGCTCGGACGGTGTAACTTCTTTATTATGAATTCATTTCCTATCTTTCTACTAAACCGATAATCTAAGTTTAATTTAATTTTTTTCGGTAATTTCTTTTCTAAACCAACTTGTCCAAATGAAGAGTAATTAAAAACGTTTATATATCGAAAGGAATACTCTACGTTTAAATCCAACTTCCTAATTAAGTCTACTTGAACCGAAGCTGAACTCCAATATTGAGAAACGTATTGAGCTTCAATGGTATGACTTAGCATTACAATAAATATGCTCAAAAATACTTTCATTAATGCTTATCGATAATTAAATCACCCGTGTTTTCAGTTGAAAAATTATTTAAAACATTAACGGTTACACTAATGGTGTCATAAACATCGTCACATGTTCCACATTCAGATAAGGCATATAATTTATATTCTCCTTTAATTAAATTCTTAAATTCAAATTTACCATCAAATCCGGTATCCATTCTATCAAAATACACTTCCTCATTTCCATAAACAATGTAAACCTCTTGTTCTTGGGAAACGTAAGGATCACCGATTTTAAATATGCCTACATATTTCTGAACCATTAATCTCCCTTTCACGGAAGATGAACCGTCATCATAATCTACAGTTTTCCGGACTACTAATTCTAAATCAGAAATTGTCGAATTAAATTTTTTTAATTCGACTGATTGTTCAATTGATTCTTTTCCCGAGTCACAATCTACACAGTCCGAGTAAACAAAAATTGAATAGTCACCTTTACGTAAAAATGAAAATTCAAAATTACCTAATTCGTTAGTTTTTACATCTTCATTTACGAATTCAGAATCTCCAAACTTTATAAATACATCTTTATTTATGGCAGGAAGAGTCTCTATTAAATTTCCATTAGGCGCAATAACCTCTTTTTTTACAATACCTGAAATAACTGCAGATCCTCCTTCACCTTCCTTGGAGCATGAAGCAAAAAAAACTATACAAATTAAGTAAAATAACTTCTTCATTTTTATTTCTTTACTAGCTTACCAGACTTCATACCTTCTTCACTCTCAAATAAGTAAAAATAAACTCCGTCTGACTCGTTCAATGTAAAAGTTCCGTTGATTGCTCTAATTTGTTCTTTTTTACAAACCTTTCCGTTAAAATCAAATACCGTTAAAATCCCTTCAACACCTGAAGAATAAATTATTTTTTTTTCATAGAAGAGAGAAAATTCTAAATGAGGAATAGTTTTAGTAATTTCATTCGAAATAAAAAGAGGTGTACCTTCCCAATTTTCAACCTCATCGCCAAAACTAGTTTTAGAAATTCGTTTTAAAGAATTCCCATGACCATCTGCCAAAACATCCCAAGGTAAAGCGTCGTTATAATGTACTCCATCCATTAACACTTTAGGCATAAAAGTTTCTCCTGTTTCAGTTGTATCCATTCGATCAAACCTCCAAACGGATAATTCCTCACCATTATTGCTCATCTTTCCACTGTATTGAAACACCTGAACAGTATTGTTTATATTATATTTTAATCGAAAATCGGTTGGATTAGCAGCTGTAACAAATACTAACTCATTCGCTTTCAACTTTGTGTTTGCTGGAAAATCAAAGCCCACTCCACTAATCTTCCAACCTAAATCAGGATGTTCTGAATGAAAACAATCAACAATTGTATCCGTTATATTTTCAACCGTTAAATACTCGTAATCTAGATTTGATGGATTATAGTTTATTTCAGAAATAACCAATGGACCAATAATAGGGTTTGAATTAATAAAGCCTAATGTATTTTCTTCTTGTGGTAAAAAGTGTTTATCTCCATCTGAACTAACATGAATTCCAAATGTAACACCATTGTACTGTCCTTCAAACGCCCACCCTGTGCTAAACCCCGTTAAGTTATTCTGATTATCGCCAGAATACAAAAACACCTCGTCTCCACTTCTATTAAATCGAAAGCCCGATCCTAGATTATTAAAGTCAGTTTCATCCACAACCAAATATTCCCCAGAATTTATAATTGTACCACTTGGGAACTGAAATTTATAAGGATTAGATTTTGAATCACTTAAAAACCAATTACTAATATCTGCTGGAATTAATGAATTATTAAATAATTCAATTGCATCAATTTCAGGTAAATCAGTATGAGAAAGTAGCTCATTAATCCAAACATCGGGAAATTCTAAAGCGGTTTCAGATTCTTCTCCTGGCGTTCCATTTAGCCTTACCCCATTTCGCCAGTATTCGGGTTTAGAAGGTTCTCCAATAGGATTAATTTCTACAGAAACCAATGAATAACCATTACCATCTGCTAAACTAGACCATGGTAAATCATCTTTATACTCAAATTCTATTAAGGTATCAGATCCTGCTTTAACATAAAGTTTTTCGCCTTTATTTGAAAATTTGTTAGTGTACTGTCCAGCGACCTTTACCAATGGATAACGCTCATGAAAAACGTTGGAATCGGAAACGAGTACCAACATTCCCCCTGGTGCTAAAATTTCATCTTTATCAAAAATATACAGTACAGCATTCGACAATACTAAGCTTTTAAGATTAATTTCAGTTAAACCTGTATTTTTAAATTCAATAAACTCCAAATCCTCTTCTAACTGTCCAGCATCAGGCTTTGGATTGTACATTATTTCGGTAATTTTTAAATCTAAAATACTTGCTTGAGTTATACCAACCCCAGAAAGCATAATTAACATTATTATTTGTCTCATATTTTTCTTTCTTTAATCCGCTAATATAGCTGAATAATGATCCAAATTTATAACAACATTATAAGTAGCTATTGCAATAAAGACAGATTAATTTTAAAAAGATGGTCTTTAAAGTTAATAATAAAACCCAAAGTACTCAGAATAAAAACTTGATTTATACCCGCTTCAACAATATCAAAATATAAAACGATAGTGTTAAGATATTAATTAACATTAAAAATGAGCCTAAGGATTAGCGGAAACTAACAATAATTGAAAAAAATACGCACTCAAATGAATACTGTACTAAAAAACCAACTATTATTTAAATAATTAAAGTTACTACCGGTTTCATAATGCGATTAATAGTTTTAGTCAGATTTTGGAACCAATCGATTTCAGACCTGAAAAGATGATAAAAATAGCGCACTAATTTGTCTATTCTAAATCGTTAATAATGAGAAATACGGTCTAACATCGATAACCATCATTCCTGCGGCTTTAGCCGCTTCGACGCCAGGATCACCATCTTCAAAAACAACACAATCCTTTGCTTGAACCCCCATCTCCTCAGCGCACTTTAAAAACGTTTCAGGACTAGGCTTATGATTTGAGACATCGTCACAGGATACTATTGAATCAAAAAAGCCAGTGTAACCAATTACATCCAAAGTTAATTCAACTGAATCACGCTGACCTCCACTTCCAATCGCCATAGGAATTTTCCCTTTGTGACTTTGAGCAATATCTGCAACTATTTTAAGGGGAGTAACCTCTGATATCAAATCTAAAAATTGCTTTTCCTTAGCTTTACCTAATATTTTACCATCGAAATCTTTCCCTAGTTTAATCATTAAATTCTGAAATACTTCGATAGTTGGCTTTCCTGCTTCTTGATAAAAATAGTCCTCAGGAAAATCGAATCCTTTTTCATTGCAAACAATTTGACACGCTTTATAATGAAGTGGCATTGTATCAGCCAATGTGCCATCTAAATCAAAAATTAAAGCTTTATATTTTTCAGGAAGTTTAATCATAATTAAAAAGAAAAATATTGATCTACTAGCTTAGGTATCACTCTTCTTTTTACGTAATATTCTGCTTTACCAAAGGCATCAATTGCAGCTTTTTTCTGGGTCAACTGTAAACCTTTCGATGCTTTTATTACTTCAGAAAAAACAACTTCCATCGTTTGTCGGATTTTAACTTCTACATTTCCATTTAATTCAACTTGATAAGTTCCTGAATTCGATCCAACAGAGGTCGTATTCGTATTTATGTAAAATAGCAAATCTGCATCTCTATATTTATTGGCAATTTGAAAACCACGAGAGGATAAAGTTTGTTTAACGATTGACAGAAATTTAGAATTAATTTTCATCCCAAACTCTTTCTCATTCGCAACAACAAACACTTTAGGTGCTCTTACAAAAAGTTTAATCTTTGCTTCTTTTATTGGTATATAACTAATCAGTTTTGAAACAATCTGGTTTTTTGAATACGTTTCTAAAATTTTTTCAAAGTTTAATTTAGCAGAAACATATTGCTCAGGTTTACTTTGATTTAGCTTTCCTAAAGACACACCCGCAATACCTTTTTCATTTGATTTCACATCATAATTATTAAAGAAAATAGCTTTGTACTCGCACTTTAAAGGAATTCCGCTAATTAAAGCGCCAATATAATTAGTCACTTTAAAAAACACGTCTTCCTCACTTAAAAATTCACCCAAAACTACTTGCTTTTTATCGGAACCAGGTATTAACTGAATTTCATCTAACATGTTTTGTAAGTAAGTCATTACCTCTGTTGCAAAATAAACTTCTCTGCCCTGAAATTGTGTCTTGAGTGGCTCATCTAAATATTCAGCAACAGACTCCAATGATTGGATAGATAAAACAAAGGCTTCGCGATAATCATTTTTTTGATGCTTTACTTTAGCATTTGAAAAATACTCTTTACCTAACTCCAAAGCTTTATGCATTCTTTCTTTTTTTAGTAACGTATGTTTTGCTTTGGACAATCTATAATAAACCCAATACTCTGTTTCACTTTCCCACGAATCCACAATCTCAAAACCTTCTAGCTTTTCTGTAGAATTTAGCGTGACGTTTTGCTTATACTCTTGCTCAAAATTATTATTCGATTCTAATGTTTTTAAAACTGACTCACCAGATATATTAACAGATATTTCACTAGATAGACTTTCTAATGCACCTCGCTTTGCTTTAGAGCGGTAATCCAATCCATTTTTTCGCACACCAAAAACCCCGATATAATAATCCGAATGGTGGGGTTGGCTTGATACCCAATGAGGAATAGGGTTATCTCGTTCTGCTTTTTCTTTAACCGATTTACAACTAAAAACTATTAAACAAATAAATATGTATGTTGAGAACTTCCCCATTAATCTTCTGGATTAAAACTATAAACAATTTTCGCAATTGTATTTCCAACCTTTTTAAATGCATCTTCTTTCAAAATAGAAACCGGGGTTATATTTTGTTCAGATTCAAATCCGGTTTGAAACGCTTTAATCTGTCTTCTATTATTATACATTTTATCACTTGGAGAATCTTGAAATCTCACATTCCAATTACCTGGTATAAGTTCTTTATAATTTCCAGAATAAGCATTATAATCAACTTGACTTCTCATCACTCCCTCCTCTATTCCACTAAGTAAGATCTCACCTGTTTCAGATGAAACTAAAATGTATTGAAATGAAACAACAACCTCATTGTAACCTTTATAGTTATTATAGTAAACTTTATCATACACATGCTTTGTATCATTTTTCTTTGTTTCCGCATTGTAAACTTTAACAGTTCTTTTACGGTATGCTTTTTCTTGTTTTACTTCTGGCGACTTTTGTATATTATTTACACTTAACAATTTTCCGCTTAAAATAGCTTTAGATCCTAAAAGAGCTCCTGTTTTTACTGCACCATCTCCTTCAATCCAACCGTTCATTGATAGATACTGTTCATTTAAAACCTTATCCATATTTGTGCGATCTAGAATTTTCAGAAATGGTCCTTTATTTCCTAGTAAAGTGTTAACCATATTTGCAGATACTTTTTCTGCAGCACCCCTATCATAACTGTAGTTTTTGAATTTTAAAATTGCAATTGGATACTTTGCTAAGTTAAGAGCTTCTTCCTTTTTAAATTTAGCATCCTTGTAATTTACATTAATATCTGTTACTTTTTCAAAAGAAAAATATGCTGCTCTGTTTTTATCCTGATCTAAATATTTATTTCCGGCCCTGTAGGGTGGTTCCAATTTTGAAATCTCCATTAGCTTTTCCAAATCTTGACCTTTATAATTGGGTTCAATTTTTTTAATTTCCACGAATATATTTTCAGCACTTTCAAATTGTTCGTTCGCCATTAACTGATTAGCTTTTGTGAATTGAGATTCTAAATATTTTTTCTTAGCAATCTTAAAATCTGCTGTAGTTTGAGAAGATATTGTCACATCAGCATTAAACTTTTTTAATTTCGATTGGAACTTCTCCATTTCTAAATAAGTATAAACAGCAGAGTGAAAACTATTATTATTATATTCCTTGAAAAATTTAGACTTATAATTAGACATTACTTCATTCCCACTCTTTCTTAATCCTATTTGTGCTTCTACAGTGCTTCTATCTCTATTTAATGCTTGAATATAATATTGAATTGCTTCAGCATGAACACCTGCCTGAGCAAGTTTATCCCCTTTCTTTGTTAAAGATTTAGATACATTACACGCTATTAAAAAAAACATTGCAGACAATAAAACTATTGTTTTCCCATATATTTTTTTGTTACTCATATTAATTGTCTTAATTGTTAAGGTAATTGCCTCTAAACAAAAACCATTCCAAGGCTATCAAACCTAATTAAATTCTATTTCAAATATAAGTAACTATTAGTCAAGGACGCAACGGAAATTCCTTAAACTATAGGAAAATCTTGTTGCTTTTAGCTTTCTTACGTACTATATTTGTGTAGGATTTTATGAAATACTATCTCATTTTTCTTTTTGGATTGGTAATACTGGCTTGTACAGATACAACAAATGCTGACAAAAAGAATGAATCTAACATAACTTCAAATTCTATTGATTCAATAATTCCCCAAAAATCAGCCATTCCTAAAACCGAAATACAGACGATTAATAATTACTTTAGAAAATTTGTAAAACGAAGAAGGTTTAACGGGCATATAACAATCTCAAAAAATGAAGAAATCGTTTTTGACACTACATCGGGATATTCAAACATTAGAAAAAGAATCCCACTTAAAAAAAATGCTGCAATTCAATTAGCAAGTGTTACTAAACCCATAACTGCAACAGTAATTTTACAATTAATTGAAGAAGGAAAACTTAATTTGAACGATACCATAACCAAATTTCTTGAACTACCTAAACAATACAAAAAAATAACAATCAGACACCTTCTTGCACATAGATCAGGGTTATCACAATACTATTATTATTGTGATCACAAAATGGATAATAAGGATCATTTAATTTATAATGATACCGTTATTTGTGTAATTAATTTCCATAACCCAGAACACAACTTTCGCCCAGATCAAAAACATTATTATTCAAACACGAATTATATGCTCTTAGCATCAATAATTGAAGTTATAGAGGGAAAGCGATATTCAGAGGTTTTAAAAACAAGAATATTTGACAAATGTGGAATGATGGATAGTTTTGTTTTTGATTTTAAAAAAGCTTCAATTCCTAAAAATTTAACTTTGGGGCACACGCAATGGAATCGCGTATTTGAATTTGATTATCTAGATGGAATTGTTGGTGACAAAGGAATATTCTCTACTGCACAAGATTTAATAAAGTTTGATGCATTTTTAAATAACGACATCATTATTTCGGATTCAATAAAACAAATTGCCTTTACTCCTCAGAATAAAATTCGGAATAACAAGTCCTATGGATATGGATGGCGTTTAAAAATGGATCCTAATTTTGGTAAGTTAGTATACCATACGGGATGGTGGCACGGAAATCGCCATATTTACCTTAAGATACCTAAAACAGGTTACACTGTAATAATTATTAGTAACGCAATAAGAGGCTCTGTTTACAACATCAATGAGTTATTAAAAGCATTCAACTTTCCTACGATAGAACATTCTTCATCGAAAAAAGATTCAATAGTAATCTTATGATTTTATTACTTTATTACAATTTTAGTTTTTACCCTCTTATTAAAAAGAGTTTTGACTAATTAAAACCTTTAACCAAAATTAGACCTATTTTTTTTAAAAAAGATGTTAGGTTTTACCAGAAGCTTTAAAGAACTAAAAAGTTTTGAGTTAAGAATCCTACATTTCTTAAATACTAAAAGAATTATTGGTTTTGACAATATACCTTTTAATAAAAAGGATAAATTTCTAGTTGAAGCTTGTGAAGTCATTTCTATTTTTTGTTTTACCAATTGGGAATATAATTTCATCAATGAAGTTGACTTGCTTGGCAAAACTATTGTGTTTAGCGGACGATTTAAAGGTTCTTGTGAAAATTTTTGAGTTGGTTCTGACCCAATAGAAAGAAGAATAATGTTAGCCAAAGATGTATTATATAATAGCTTTAAAAGCTAAACTGACCGAAAAAATGTTGGAATTCACACATATGATCGATGAACAAAATGGCAAAATTGACGGTATACCGTAGGTATTAATTTACATTAACGAAATTGGCCCTTGGTTGAATATAATCAAAACTAAAACGTAAGAAATTAAGAATAATAAAGCTAAAATAAGAGATTATGCATTAACATACTCGGCTGATTTTTTTGCAGTTATTCAGAGTATTTCTTAAAACATCCTGAAATGATGATTGATAAGCATCCTAAGCTTCACCAAATTATGAACGAGATGTCTATCGCCTAAAACAAATTGGATTTCGCGTACCAACCCTATTATCCTAGGCTGATATTTTTTTTTCAGGATTAACAACACCTGCTTAGGAACTAATCCTATAAGTTGAGAAATCTTGTTGAACCACACATTAAAGTAATAATTGATTACACCGATTAAAATGACCAATTACATACATTTAAAATAGTTAATAGCTACGGATGTAACAAAAATGTATAAGGCAATAAAAAGGGCCAATCGATGTGATTAACCCTTCTCTTGTTTGATTTGAGGTTACCCTCCAAAATCATCAAATGCAACGTTTTCTTCTGGAATTCCCCAGTCGTCACACATTTTTATAACTGCTTGGTTCATCATAGGAGGACCACAGAAATAAAACTCGATATCTTCTGGCGCTTCGTGTCTCTTTAGTTGGTGCTCGATAACAGCGTTGTGAACAAATCCTAAATAGCCATCACCATCATCTTCTGGTGATTTTTTTTCATTCCAATTATCAGATTCTTCTGGTTCGGATAATACAATATTAAAAGTAAAATTTGGAAACTCACGTTCTATCTTACGGAAATCTTCTTCATAAAATAACTCTTTCTTAGATCTACCCCCATACCAATAAGTAACTTTTCTTCCAGTTTCAAGGGTATGAAATAAGTGAAAAAGATGCGATCTCATAGGTGCCATTCCAGCTCCACCTCCTACGTAAATCATTTCTGAACCAGTATCTTTTATAAAAAACTCTCCATATGGACCTGAAATGGTAACAAGATCACCCTCTTTGCGAGAAAAAACAAAAGACGAACATATACCTGGATTAACATCCATCCAACCGTTTTTAGCTCTATCCCAAGGTGGAGTTGCAATTCGTATTGTAAGCATTACAATATTTCCTTCAGCAGGATGATTAGCCATCGAATAAGCCCTAAAACAAGGCTCGCTGTTAACCATTTTTAAAGACCAAAGTCCAAATTTATCCCAGTCAGCCTTAAACTTGTCTGGACCGATAGGATCGTCGGAGTCTGGCTCAATGTTAATATCATTTTTAAAATCAACAGTTACAGCAGGTACATCAACTTGGATATATCCTCCGGCTTCAAAATCTAATGTTTCACCTTCTGGTAACTTTACTATAAATGCCTTAATAAAAGTTGCAACATTGTAATTAGAAACAACTTCACAGTCCCACTTTTTAATCCCAAAGATCTCAGCTGGAATTTCAACCTCCATGTCTTGCTTTACCTTTACTTGACAACCTAAACGGTGATTAGATGCAATTTGCTTTCTTGAGAAGTAAGGCTTTTCTGTTGGCAATATTTCTCCACCTCCTGAATGAACTTGACATTCACACATTGCACAGGTACCCCCTCCTCCACATGCTGACGGCAAGAATATTTGGTTATTTCCTAAAGTTGAAAGTAAAGTCGATCCAGCTTCTGTCTCAATGACTCTTTCACCATTTACAGTAATTTTAACCAATCCCGAAGATGACAACTTAGCTCTTGCAAAAAGCAATAATGATACTAGTAGTAAAACTACTACTAAGAAAACCGCTACACTAATAATTATAGTTTCCATATCTATTTATTCTAAATTTATTCTAACTAATATTAAAGTTCTATTCCTAGGAAACTCATAAATTCAATTCCCATTAAACCAGTGATGATGAATGTAATTCCTAGACCTCTTAATGGAGCAGGAACATTCGAATAACGAATCTTTTCACGAATTGCAGCTAAGGCAACAATTGCTATCCACCATCCTATACCTGAACCAAAAGCAAAAGCAGTTGCTTCACCGATAGTTGCATATTGTCTCTCCTGCATAAATAATGCACCACCTAGAATTGAACAGTTTACTGCAATAAGCGGTAAAAAGATACCTAAAGCGCCATATAATGCGGGAGCAAACTTTTCAACAATCATTTCAACCAATTGAACAATAGATGCAACAACTGCGATAAACATGATGAATGAAAGAAAGGAAAGATCCATTGTTTCAAAATCTGCACCTAACCATGATAAAGCTCCTTCAGCTAATATGTAATTTTCTAGTAAATAATTAA
>JAQXEE010000143.1 GCA_029251005.1 Flavobacteriales bacterium
TTTAGATTTATTGTGGGAATAAGATTCAAAACAGAAAGGAAATTACACAATTCCCTTTTCTGTTTCTAAGTCAGTTGTTATTTCACCTCTATAAATCGCGAAAAATAAAGTTGTAATGACACACCTAACCCTTGAGCACAGGTATGCAATCGAAGTTATGTTAACTGAAAGAATAAGTAAATCACTGATTGCATCTAGATTAAACGTAGATAAATGTACTGTCTATCGAGAGTTAAAGAGGAATTCTGATCAAAGAAACAATGTTTATAGATCTAAAACAACTTTTCTTTCCGAAGGATTTGTCTAAATATGTGGATGTGTTAACTACTGGCCTGTTAGGTAATTGTAAAAAATACAACTGAAAATAATTTATTAATATACTTCATTATAAAACATCTTAAAAAATTTCACCTAATTATTAAATTAAGAGTTTTATAATTTAATTCCACGCAAGAAGTTGTCTTTCCTCCCAATATGCTTTTGGTGAGACAGCTAGTGATTTTAAAAGCTTTATTTCACTTTCCAACAATTCAAATTTAGATACTTCAAGATTTGAGATCAGATGAGACCCTATAGAAGCTCCACTTAGAACGGCATATGGTTTTAAAGTCTCTTCACAAAACCTTAAAGCTATTGCATCAATGCCAACTTTATATTTTGTTGCTAGAGCATCTAAAACTAAATATATATTATTATAATTTGGGAACTTATAATTTGGGAACACCCGCCCATTTGCAAGAGCTTCTTTTATGATTAACTTTTTATCGAGTTTACTTAAAAGCTTCATTATTTCTAATAAGTGCTGATTAAAAACATTGTAAGTCACTTGAAAGCTGTCAAATAATGGTTCATTATTTACTTGAATTGAAAGGGCTTTTTTGATAATTGTATTTTGATACTCCCCACTTGTTGATAATCCGATGGTGATTTTATATTTGCTTTTCAATTCGTACAAACGATCTAAAACAGCTTCGTTTTCTAGTACACCAGAATCTAAAGTTGCTGAATGAATTTGGTAAATATTTAAATAAGGGAGAAATTTTTTAGATGTTTCCCATTGCTGATTTAGTTTACTTAATGAATGCTCTTTTACCTCATGAACAATAGCAGAGGAATCAAAATCAGCAACGTAAGTGTATCCCCATTTAGTACTAATTTTAACATCCTTAGGTTGAAATTCTTCGATCCATTCTAATAATATTTGCTCTGCCATTCCATATCCTGGAGCGGTATCAAAATGGCGAATACCTTTTTGGTAAGCCTGCGTTAACATTGCTTTTCCTTCTATTGAAAATTCCGATTTATTAAACGTTTTTACATTACTATTTTCTCGGATGTTAATATATTGAGGTCTTCCAATCGCCGCTGTTCCTAATCCAATCATGTTCGTGTCTTTATAATTTAAAGATACTACCTGAATTGCTGACTTTTAGTATTTCGAAACATTTACCGGTGATTCTCTTAGTAGGAGGGGATTGATCAAATTAGTTCGAAAAGTAGGTTAGATTTTAATTACAGTTTTAAAGTTCTAAGAGAATAAAAGAAACTATAAATTCTATTTAAGTAACTGAGAAAAGTTTCTTTTTGCAAGAAAAACGTGTCGGTAAAAAGGAAGAGTAATTATCTATGTTAAATTGCAGTTATTTTATTTATTATCACAGAATAGATGTATATAGTTTACTTTAATTCTAGATGATTTTTCACCTCTTCTAAACAGATTTTAAACCATTCAGTATATTTAGAGGAGTTCGTTTTTAAGTCTTCTATAATTTCATGAATGTTTACATATTTATAGTTTTCTGCTTCCTCAGAGTTTAAAACAGGAAGCAAATCTGATTGTCCAAAATATACATGGTCAAATTCATGTTCAAATAATCCATTGATAAGTTTAGCCTTATATATAAATGAAAATCTAAACTCTAAATTACACTGAATTCCCATTTCTTCGTTTAGTCTTCTTTTAGCTGCATCTTTTGTTTCTTCACCTTGTCTAGGGTGCGTACAGCAAGTGTTACTCCAAAGTCCACCAGAGTGGTATTTAGTGATTGCTCTTTGTTGTAAAAGGATTTCACCTTTAGAATTAAATATAAAAACTGAAATAGCACGATGTAAGTCTCCGGTAACATGAGCTTTTTGCTTTTCCATTGTTCCTATTTCTAGGTCATTTTCGTCTACTAAAATCACCCTTTCCACCATAGTCATTTTGGTTTTAGATATTCTATGATCTTTTTCCTTAAATCATCGTCGCGTTCATTTGCTAGATTTGCTAAGATTATTTTTTTGTCGTTTACCATTTCTTCGTAATACCCAAGAAATTGAGGTGCATTGTTTTGAACAGAATACCTAAGAAATCGTAACTCTCGATTATTTGGTCCTTTTGTGATAGCAATATCTAAAATATCAGCACCTTTATTGAAGTACGCGTATTTTTTATATATGTTATATGTATGTTTTGCCTCAAGTAAGTAACTCATTCCTTTGTATCCTTGCATGATTGGAGCAGAATTATTGTTTACGGAACTAAGTTTATCGAATAGTGTTGCTGAAGAATTGGAGTCTTCCGCAGCTGAGTAAAACAAAGTTCTTAACTCTTTTACTTTATATTCATTTGGTATCGTTGTTAAAGCAGAGAGGCTAAAAAATAATGCAAGGACTTGAATCATAATAAATTGGTTTTATACCTAATAATCGATTGAAGCATTAAAACAATTTTTTTTAGGTTTGGAATTCTAATCCTTTCAAGTAATATTTTTTGAGCTGGTGTTTTTTTAATTTTTAAGAAAAGTTTTTGGTAATATAAATAAGCTAAATAAACACCTTGTCTTGAGGTTTTTGGAAGTTTTTTAATACCCATTAAGGCAACTTTAAAATCTTCTTCAATTTCGTCTTCAATAATGGTTTTTTGTTTTGCATCAAAATTTACAATATCCAAATTAGGAAAGTAAGATCTTCCTAAATCTTCATAATCTGCTTTAAGATCACGTAAGAAATTAATTTTTTGAAATGCAGCTCCTAAACGCATAGCGTAAGGTTTTAGTTCTTCATATTTTTCATTATCACCGTTTAAAAAAACCTTCAAGCACATCAAACCAACTACTTCAGCAGATCCTAAAATATACTCTTCATAGGAACTTTTGTTGTATTCTTTTTTATCTAAGTCCATCGCCATACTTGCCATGAACTTATCTGTTAAATCTTTTCCTATATTGAATTGATTGTACGTGTTTTGAAAGGAATTTAAAATTGGATTTAAACTGATTTTGTTTAGGAAAGCATTGTGTAAATCGTATTCAAATTGACCCAGTAAATATTCTTGATTATAGTTTTCAAATGAATCTACAATTTCGTCTGCCAAACGAACAAATCCATAAATACTATAAATATGACGCCTAATGTTTTTATCCAAAAAAAGAATACCTAAAGAAAAGCTTGTGCTGTAACTTTTAGTCACTATTTTACTTGCTTCTAATGAGATGTCGTCAAATAATTTTTTCATGATTATTTTTTTAAAAGTTCTTTAACAGCTACTTCACCAGAAATAATACTTGGTGGAACGCCAGGTCCAGGAACAGTTAAATGGCCAGCGTAATATAGATTTTTCACCTTATTACTTTTTAATTTTGGTTTTAAAATGGCAGTTTGTCTTAAAGTGTTTGCCAAGCCGTAAGCATTCCCTTTATATGAGTTATAGTCCTTTTTAAAGTCTTTAACGCAGTAGTCTTTTTTATAAATAATATGCTCACGAATTGTTTCACCAGTTAAGGATTCTAGTCGTTTAATTGTTTTGTCAAAAAATTCATCTCTTATGTTTTGAGTGTCTTCAAGCTCAGGAGCAATAGGTATAAGAATAAATACATTTTCGTGTCCTTCGGGCGCTACCGAGGGGTCTGTTTTCGAAGGGCAACAAACATAAAATAGCGGATCGTTTGGCCAACTTGGGCTCTTATAAATTTCTTCAGCGTGCTTATTAAAGTCACTATGGAAAAATAAATTGTGATGCTCTAATGAGGGCAATTTTTTATTAACTCCTAAGTAAAAAATTAATGAAGAAGGCGCCAAAGTTCTTGAGTTCCAATAATCTTCTGTGTATGTTCTGTCTTTTTCTTCTAAAACTTCTTGTTCAATGTGGTGATAATCTGCACTGGCAATAACTGCATCAACCTCAATTGATTTTTCTAACGTTTTTAAATGTGTTATTTTACCATTATCGGTAACTAGTTTTTCAACTGTAGCTTCCGTATGAATATGAACTCCGTTTTCTGTTGCAACTTTGTTCATCGCTTTTATAACACTGGCAAAACCACCTTGGGGATACCAGGTACCTAACTCCAATCCAGCGTAATTCATTAAACTGTATAAAGCAGGGGTGTCCTTAGGCATTGCCCCGAGAAAAAGAACGGGGAATTCCATCAGCGCAATAAGCTTTGGATGTTTGAAAAATTTGCGGACGTGTTTGCTAAATGAAGTAAAAACCTGAAGCTTAATTACTCCTTTTATCATTGCGCTATTTGCAAACTCGAAAATAGAAAGTCCAGGTTTATGCACAAGGTCTTTGATTCCTACATTGTATTTATATTCGGCTTCTTTTAAAAATGCTGTTAATTTTTCACCGGAACCAATTTCTATACTTTCAAAAAGTTTTTTTAAATCGACAGAATTATTGGGGACATTTATAAACTCATCTTTCCCGTAATAAATCCTAAATGATGGATCAAGTTTAATTAATTGATAAAGGTCGCTTACTTTGTGACCAAACTTACTAAAGTAACGCTCAAAAACATCTGGCATCCAATACCAACTTGGTCCCATGTCAAAAACAAATCCCTCGGCCTCAAACTGTCTTGCTCTTCCGCCAATTGTACTGTTTTTTTCGTACAAATGAACTTCGTGTCCCTCACTTGCAGCAAATGTAGCTGCGCTTAATCCAGCAAATCCTGAACCTATTATTGCAATTTTTTTAGACATAATCTTTTAAATTACAACAAAGATAATACTTTATTTAAAAATTATTAACCGTAATTGGGATGCTTTTTTGTTTAATAATTACTTGATTAGCCTAGACAAAATTAGAATATTGATTCAAACTGATCGATGGAGTGAATTTTTATTAAGCCTTTACCTTTAACAGGTTTAATCGTATTCTCATTACCGAGAACAACTATGTTTTTTTCGAACTTTTGTAAGATTTCGTCAACTACATCTTGAAGTTGTTTAGCACCCCAACTTCGGACAGCAAAAAATACGATAAAGTCCGGGTTGGCTGATTTTACTGCTATGTTAAGGTTGTTGATTGGAACGTTTGCGCCTAAATAATAAACTCGATGACCAGCTTGTTTTAATAAGTAATAGGATAATAAAAGCCCAATTTCATGATTTTCATTCGGGGGTAAAAAAAGCAAGTATTTCTTTTTTGGACTTGTATTCAAAGGAAGCCCATCAATTCCAGCAAATAATTTTTGTTTTATAAGATTTGAAATCAAATGTTCTTGAGCAGGAACTATTTGATTTTTCCCCCACATTAAGCCAATTCGAATAAGGACAGGTAATAAGACTTTAGTGTAAGTGTCTCTTAATCCAAATCTTAATATAGCAGAGGAGAAAGTGGAATCAAACCTAAAGGTGTCAAAAGTTATGCCTGCTGAAATCAGGTTGTTAATGAATAACTCAGTTTGTTTATCTGTTTTTTCGGGGAGTAAATGTTCCTCAATTTTTTCGCCAATTTCAAGTTCGCTAAGTTCACTTATTTTGGATATTTTTAATCCTAAATTTATTAATGTAGATACGTTTAAGAGCTTTCTTAAATCGTTATCTGAATAAAGCCGAATGTTGGTTGCGGTTCTTTCTGGTACTAATAGATTATATCGTTTTTCCCAAATTCTTATCGTGTGTGCTTTAACACCACTTAATTCTTCCAAATCTTGAATAGAATACACTTTTTTGCTTTTTTAATTGGAAACGAATTTACAAAATTCATTTTGTTTAACAGTATCTTTGTTTTAGTTAAACAATTTAATTTTTTTGTTTAAGGTGCTTTAAACTAATGTATCCGTATCGTAAAAAGTTAAAATAGAGGTTGAAAAATTAGGTGTTAATTCCTTTTTAAATAAGGAACGATAAAAAAATGTCTTTTTTTACTGTTGCCTTTTTCTGAGGAATCATTTATTAAATCTCTTGCAGATTATAGGTTGTAAGAGATTTAAGAATTACTTCGATGGTATCGAAAAGGGTAATTTTTATGCTAAATATTCTGTGTGTTTTTTTTACATCTTTTGATTTTTTTAAAAAACTTAGTTCTTAAAGTTTCCATTATTTGATGTAAATTAATTGAAATTTAAGTCTAAAAATTATAATGTGAAACTGAATTAGAAAGCTTAAACTTAAAAGAAAGCAGACTCTTTGAAATAAGATGATGAAAGGTGATAATTTAAGACTAATTTCGCAATATGAAGATTAGGATTTCAAACCTCATAGATACTATGAGTAAAGAGGATATTTTAGATTTATTTAAAAAGTATGGTAAAACTGCCAACCTCAGAGTTATTCCTGATCGTTATATCGCTAAAAACTCATTAATAGCTTTTGTAGATCTTTTGGACGAAAAAAAAGTAGCCATTGCTGTTCGTGAATTAAGTGAATTGGTAATTGGTGGCGAGCAACTGAAAGTTAAATTAATGGACGAGGAATAAGCTGTTTGAATTCGATTTACACCCCTTTCTTATAAAAGTTAGTTGGTAATTTCAAGCTTCTGATTGTTCGTTCAACTAAAGACATTTACGTTCACACTTTAACCGAGGATAATACTTGTCTCGGACCAAAAAAATTTATTAGTTAAAAAAATCAACTTTTCTTAAGGTTGTTTTTTAACAATTTTAATCGTTGAAGTTTTGTCTGACTCTTCTGTAATGGTTAGGAAATATATGCCAAATGGCTGTTCAATTTTGCTTCTAAATTGCTGTTGCCCTTTTAGTTTTTTTTGGAAAATTAATTGTCCATGAACATTGGTTAACGTAATTAACTTCATTCTTCTTTCATTGTTTAGTTGGATATTAATTTCACCACTAGTTGGATTTGGGTAAAGATAAATGTGTTCGTTTATAAAATTAGATGTGTTTGTTATTGTTGCACAGGGTAATTCAGCTAATATGCCATTGGCCAAACGTTGGTTCCCGTTTTGGTTAAGATGAACAGCATCGTTTAAGCTTGAAATATCTGTGTAGTCGGTTCCATGCATAAAACTAATGTTGGAATAGGTTTTTTGCAGGTTTTGAATGATTTGTAACTGTCCCGATTTCAAACTATCTATTGTACGTACGGATGTATTTATTGGATTGGTAGTAGTGGTTGGCAAAATTGCCATTATACATGCGTGTGGGTAATCACGTGCGAAAGTTGTGATAATTGTTTCATACTTAGCGAAGGTACTATTCTCCAAAAAGTCATCTCCGGTAGAATAATGCACATCGTTATACCCCCAGAGGATGGATACCAAATCAGGTGAAATATCGGTGCTTAAGTTATCTAAAATTCCATCGTACACTTTCGACCCTCCAATAGCCCAGTTATATAATTCGTAATTCAATGAATCAGCAACTAAAAAGGGGTAACTTAAAGCTGTAGAATTTATGCTAATCCCTTGACCGTGTGTTATTGAGTTTCCAATGGCGATGTAAACAGGTTTATTTAAATCGGCAATGGGTTCAACAGTATAGCCAGTTAGTAGTTCGAGGTTAATAAACTCGATTGTAGAGAAGCTTGGAAGTGTGATTTTCCAGAATGCCAATTCTCCAGTCGGATTAGATATTTCAAAATCTAAATCTTGGAATTTCCCATAATATTCACCGTTTTTAAAAACATCAAATGTGTGCCAAAAAACAGCACTTCCGAGTATTAAATTTTCTTGAAAATGTGCTTTTATAACTGGGCTACTTGTCTTAAACAGAATGCCAATACCAGCTGACGCAGCAGCTCTTTTTTGATCGTAATATCCCGAAACGGAGGTACTTACATAACTCTTTTTCATTCGGTAAAAAGTGGCTTTACTTGAGCTGATGTCACTTTCCAAAACACCTTCATAAATTAAATTAGGATTTGTAGGATCGATATTAATATAGGTGCATGAATTGATGGGTGATATACCCGTGTTTCCGCTTGAGCATATTCCACAATCATCAATACTAGCACTACCATTTAATGTAGAGTTACAATCGTATTTATTTAGGTTTAAATCATCAACGTAATAAGTACCAACATCGGTGAAAATTAATTTAAGCCTCCCTTGAGTTGAAGTTGTTTTACTTTGGAAATGAACGAGGTATAACTTCCAATCGGCACTTATTATTTCAACATTTTCTTTCTGATCATCTGTTGTGTTATCCATAATAGAAACCGTAACTATATTTCCAACATCACCTTTTAAATAAAAGGATACCGTAAAAGATTCATTAATCGACTTGTTAAAATTACAAGCAATGTTATTGTATAATCTTACCTGCCAACTTCCTGCTGCTGTAACATCTACTTTTAAGGATTGAGTGCCTTTTTTTTGTTCATCCGTTGTAATGGATAGTGAACCATTCCCTTGGTCACCAGTAAAGAAATCAGTGGTCAAATTCCCTGATTCAAAATCTCCAATATCACCTGAATTAAAACATTGTGAAAACCCTTGAAAGGAAAATAAGAACATCAGAATACTGAAATAATGGAGTAGGCGCATCCTTTAAATTTAAGGTTTTTTTCGTGAGGCTTAAAGTGCTAATATTTGCTTTATATCTAATTAATTTAAGGAAATTTGTGCTTTTTGTCTCAAGTAAAGAGTCTGTTTTAGGATCAAATGCTTTTAATTTAAACGTAAATCTATTTCTCTAATGATTTATCACAATGGGGACATTTTTTTTCGCCGTTTTTGATTTTTTTCTTCTCTTCGATTTCGGATACAAAAGCAGAGGACAGTAACCCTGTTGGAATAGCAACAATTCCAATTCCTATTAAGGCCATGATTCCACTAATAAATTTACCCAACATTGTAATCGGATAAATATCCCCGTACCCAACAGTGGTTAACGTCGCAACTGCCCACCATAGTGCTTCGGCCATGTTTTTAAAGGCATCTGGTTGTGCTTTATTTTCGACAATATACATTAGATTGGCCGAGAATAAGAGGATTATTGAGGTGATGAAAAGTGTTGATATCAACTCGGTTTTAATTCTTGAAACGGCTTTTCCTAGGGTTAAAACAGAGTCGGAGTAACGGATTAGTTTGAAGATTCTCATTAACCTAAACAACCTTAAAACTCTTAAAAAAGTAAGGTTAGTTGTAATAAATAATGGAAGGTAAAAAGGCAAAATCGAAAGTAAATCGATGATTCCCATAAAGGATATGATGAATAAAAATGGTGCGGCAAACTTATGTTTGGGGTATAGATATCGACTTGTTATTACTCGGATTACATATTCAATTGTAAAAAATATAACGACTAAGGTTTCAACGCCATAAATTAGCTCAATAATTTCACTTTTTATTTCTCTAAAGCTTTCGAGAATGATGAGAAGAATTGAAATGATTATTAGAGTTGAACTAAAGATGTTGTAGTAACGACTAAATCTATTTGTTTCAACATTTCCATCGATAATGTTATGTAAGCGTTGTAAGAAAGGCATATGTTGAGGTGTAAATTTTTCTATTATTGAAGAGTAAATATCTGTAATCTTTTTTAAAATATTTTATTTTTATTCTTCAATAATAATTTGAAAATTTTCTGATTCTTTTCAGTTACTGGAAATTTTGAGATACTCAATTAAAATATATTTAAAGCTTGTCAAGCCTTGCATTCAATTTAAATCCCCATTAATGTTCCACAAACCCCGCCTCCAATTAAAAAGTAAACCCCAGTTATAATAAAAAGTGTTTTTGAAGTAATTGGTTTTGATTTCCTTTTTAGAATTGCAATGACTAACATTATGATTGCAGGAGAGTGCAGAAATAGGTAAAAAATTAAAATAACTAATCCGTCCATATTAACCTTCTTTTTGTAGTTCTTTTAAACGTCCCAACTTATCGTCTCGGTAAAATAAGTTCATTGTTTCAAATGGGATGATTTTATTGTCTTTATTCACAATATGCACACATGACTTTTTAACTGCTCTCACATCAAAATTATGTGCATCCATAAAGTGCATGATGATTACTCTAAACAAATTGTTATATCCTAAATCAGGTGCTTTAACAAAAGGCAAACAGCATAATAAAGAATGTAATTTTTTTGATGCTTTTTCTACCGAAGTTCCCGAACTAAAAACTTCTGATAATTGTCCTCTAATTGCTTTATCTCTTTCGTAAACTATTGTATTACTGCTATTGTTTAATAAATCGGCTGGATTTATTAAGCGTGTCAAAGGAGTTACTTTTCCTCCTAACTTAAGCGCGTATCCCATCGCTAAAGCATCTGGATTACAAGGTACAGGGATGATGTCGTCTTCGTTAAAAACAGTGGTCTGCTCAAGTATTTTTCGTCTTACTTCGGTTAAAGTGATTCGATTTAATTCTACATCAAAATTTTCATTCCTTCCAGCAATTTGAGTAGGTTGGAAAGTGACCCCACGAATACACTTTTGTTTTAAACCATAATCGATGATCTTTCCAATTTCATTATCGTTTAAGCCTTTTTGTAGGGTGACTACTAAAGTAGTGGAGAGGTTTACTTTATTTAAATTTTCTATTGCTTTTTCTCGAATACTATTCAAATCAGCTCCACGTAAAACTTTTAGTTTTTTATCATCGAAAGAGTCAAATTGAAGGTAAACTTCAAAGTTGGGAGCATAGGTTGCTAATCGCTTCGTAAATTCTATGCTTTTTGCAATTTCAATTCCGTTTGAATTTACCATAAGGTGTTTAATTGGAAGAGATTTTGCGTAATCTAAAATTTCAAAAAACTGAGGATGAATCGTTGGCTCACCTCCACTAATTTGAACAACATCTGGTTCCTTTTCATTTTCAACAATTGTATCCAACATCTTTTTTACTTCCTCTAAAGAACGGTGTCGTCCATAGGTTGGTGAGGATGATGCATAGCAAGTAGGGCAACTAAGGTTGCAACGATCCGTAACTTCAATAACAGTTAAACAAGAATGTTGTTCGTGATCAGGGCATAAACCGCAATCGTAAGGACAGCCAAAATCGGTTTTCGTGTTGAATTTATAAGGTGTTTCAGAAGCTTTATTATAGTTTCTTATGTTTTTGTAATATTCAACATCATCGGCAATTAAAACTTTAGAATTACCGTGTTCTTTGCACCGTTTTAGCATAAAAACATTGTCGTCTTCAAATACTATTTTAGCATCCACTCGCTTTAAGCAAGTAGGGCATAAACTAAGTGTGTAGTCGTAATAAGTATACTTTCTAGTTGGCACGGTAAAAAAGGCTTTTAAAGGTTTTAAAGTAGTACATCAAACAAACTATACACAGCCACTGAATACTGCTTAACCCAAGTGTAAAAAAGATATTTGGCTTTAAAAATTCAATAATTAACCTGAAACTAAAATAACCAATCATAAAGAGCTTGAAGATATCACCGTTTTTCCAAAAATTGTTGTATTTAACCTTTTTTAATAGTAAGAATAATATGATGAGGAACAACAATTCATAAAGTGCAATAGGGTGCCTTAAAATTCCGTCTCCTAAGTTCATTCCTGTAGAAAAGGTTGTTTCTTTTCCGTATGTAAATTCATTTGTACCACTTAAAAAACAGCCAATCCTACCAATAAATATCCCAAAAATTATAGGGAATGTAAATAAATCACCCGATGATAGGGGTTCTTTAATGATTTTTTTGGCTATTTCTACTCCAAGTAATCCACCAAATAACCCTCCCATAATTGTTTTACAATTATATAATTGTACTATTTCCTTAACAGAGTTTAGAAAGATGGGGTTTTCTAAAAATCCTATCAATCGAGAGCCTAGAAAGGCGCCAATAATTGCGCCTAATAAAATTGATAATCTATTTTTTTTCGAAATGTGATCAGATGTGTTTTTTTTTAGATATACGTAATATCGAAACGCTACAAAGAACGCTAATGTCTCTATTATTAGATGCGTGTTTAAAGAGTACCCAAATATGATCGGCTCGAAGGGGATTTTCATAAAGTGGGTTAGGGTTTAAGAAACTCAAACCTTGAAATCGTTTTACCTTTAACCTCGACAGTTTCTAAAAACAAATCAAGGGGCCTTACCCAGAGTTTTCTTTCACCATAAAGGGGACGATAAACAACCATTGCTTCCAATGTTTCCGAATGAATAGCCAATTCTATAACTTGGTATAGTTTGTTTTTGTAATGGCGATACGTACCGGGTTTTAACATAAAATGGCAAGTTTAAATTAAACGTAAGAATTAATTTTGTTTTTTTTGTAGCCAAATAGGAAAAAAACCATTTAAGGTGAAGTTTTATATTGAGCATAAAGTGAAAAGTCACTTATTTTCAGGAATATGATTTAAAAAGCTTAGTGCTATTTTTTTGTTTTGAAAACCTTCGTTTTTTATGGATGATATCGGAGAATTAAATGGTTTAATAATAGCGTATATAGATTTTAAGATAAACTACAATTACTCAAAAAGAGTGCGTTTAAGTCCAAAAACAAATACATTTAGTTCGTTAACAGCAATGCTTTTTTAACGGTTTAAAGTGTTGAGTTGTTTTGACATTTAAGAGGGTTAAAGATAAATTTTCCTTATTTCATATCATATATTGTTAGAGTTTTCTGAGGGGATTATAGAGAATAATCCTTATTTTAATTTATGCAAAAAACTATAACTCTACTTTTATTCGCAGTAAGCTTTAACCTTTTTTCTCAAGTTCAGGAATTAACAGATGCAAACGTAAAGAGTAAATTGAATATTAACGATGGGAAAATTGTTGTAGTCGATTTTTACGCAACATGGTGTGGCCCGTGTAAAATTATAGCACCTATAATGGAAGAGGTTTCTAAAGAATACAGCAAGCAAGTTTCTATTTATAAATTAAATGTCGACAAACATATATTTGATGATCAGGTTGGTATTAGAGCAATGCCAACTTTATACTTTTATAAGAACGGTATTTTATTAGAACAGGTAGTTGGAGCCGTATCTAAAGAGAAAATACTACAAGTGCTAAAAAAACACGGATTGAAAGTGGCGTCTTAATTTATAAATTCAGCAACTAAACTTTTTAACGTTTTCATAAAGAATAATGCGACTTTTTAAAAATTCTTAAAAGAATTTCCGTTTTACAAAAAAGAGTAAGTATGTTAATGAATAA
Organism: Flavobacteriales bacterium; assembly: GCA_029251005.1. Lineage (GTDB taxonomy): Bacteria > Bacteroidota > Bacteroidia > Flavobacteriales_C. The sequence goes on from JAQXEE010000143.1 coordinate 13,295, forward strand.
GTAGTGTAGCACCTGAATAAAATGCGCAATTTCGGAATACTATAATTGTTAACCGAATAATATGTTGCATGATAGTTGTTTGTTTTTAGGCTTTATAGTAAAAGCGCTTAGTGAAATTAGAGGAACAGTTGCAGGTGAAGATTTAAACAAAAAACAACCATTTAAATCCAATTATTAATCTAGGTAAATGTACGCGTTTTTTGCTCCGAACTTTAACGATTAGTTAAACCCGAAAAAGATGATTAAAAAATACTTAATAGCATTAGTTTTAGCCATAAGCTTAAGTTTAGCAAAAGCCCAAACCATTAATTCAGAAAAGTCTATTGTAAACTTTGAATTAAGTAACATGGGTTTTAATACAGTGAAGGGAACTTTTAAAGGAATGACAGGAGAAATTGTGTTTGATGTTAACGATTTAAAAATGGCTTCTTTTAAAGTATGTGTAGATGCTAATACAGTGTTTACTGAAAATGAAAAAAGAGATATTCACTTAAAAAAAGAAGATTTTTTTAACACTTCAAAATTTCCTGCAATTTGTTTTGTATCGAATTCCATATCAAAATCGAAAGAAGTTTTTGTTGTAAAAGGAGTGCTTGAGATGCATGGAATTACGATGGGAGTTGAAATCCCATTTACGTACAAAAACAAAGTTTTTAAAGGGAAATTATTGATCAACCGATTGGATTATAAAGTGGGAGAAGGTACAGGTACTTTTATGGTAGGGAATGAGGTAGAAATAGAAATAATATGTGCAATTAAGTAAACTAAAACAAAATAAACAACCTTACATTTTTTGAATATACAGGACTATTTTCTTTTGTTTCTCCTTACGGATTTATTCTTCTTTTTCTTTATTGCCCATTTGATCGTCGGCAAACTTTTTTGGAGAAGTACCTACCTGACTTTTAAATACACGAATGAAGTTGCTTGGACTATTAAAACCAACTATGTATCCAATTTCAGATACCGTTTTGTAATTCCCGCTAATTAAAATTCTTTTCGCTTCTTCTATTCTCAAATAGTTCAAATATTTTGGAAACGTAAGCTTAGTTTCCTCCCGAATTATTTTAGAGATTTCATTCGTGTTTTTTCTAAACTCTTTTGTTAAATTCGAAAGCGTAAAATCAGGATTGGAATAATGTTCACCTAGAAATGCAATAATTTTGTATCCTAATTTTTCAGTTTTTTCAAATTGTGTTTGTTGAATGGGAACATGAACAACTTGAGGAGTAAATTTGAGTGGGTTGTCGAATATAAATTTGTAAACCACAATTAAAATAAAAGTTGTTAGAATAATCATAAAATAAAGAAGACTTAAATCTTTTTTAAGATACAGGTGATTAATTGTGAATTTATCTTCAATTCCAGCTTGTAATAATTGACAAGATTCAAAAGAAATCGCTTCTACCAAAGAAAGATCTTGTTGAGGTATTTCAGCTTGGGATACTTTATTGGTGTTGTACCAAGAAGATGGAGTGAAAAAAGTGTTTAAAGGCAAATTATATAACGTTTGCCCCTTTCTTATTTCAATGAACTGTCGAATGTATTGATGCGTTTCTTTTTTATTTTGAACACTTAAATTGATGGGTATTCTTCTTGCTAAATTAGTGTTTATACCAATTTCAATTATATCGTAATTTGAAAAGTCAATTTCGATGTCTTCCAATGGAAAATAGAATCCGCTGAATGATTTTTCTTTTTTTGTGGATTTAGTATATCTGAATGAAAACGAATCTAAATCATGGTAAATAAGCTCCGCTTTGGAGGCATCTTCTGAACGGTCCTCAGCAAATGTTTCAGGAGTTCGTTGTGATTCAGGATGATTTTTAATTGAAGTAAGAACTGGAATTAGATCTAACTCTGAATTGTATTGAAAAAGGGAAAGTAAAAGCCCACTAAGAAGGATAGTAATAAAACTGCAAACTCTAAAAAGAAGCGCTTTCTTATTTTTCGGTTTTAATGAATGAAACAATATATTGTAATCTGATGATGGTTTACTGATACGAAAGATAAATATTTTATACCAATCATGTAATGTTTATGCGGCTGAATTATTGAATAAAACCTCTAGTTCGTTTAAAGATTCATAAAGTTGTTTGAAGGTTGTAATTTCAAAATATCGAGGTTGTACAGTATCAATATCATACTCTTGGTGAATTATTTTATGGATATCATAAGGAATAAAAACACTTTTTCCTTCATCAACTATGGTTGCTTCTTTTATCGAAGAAATAATTCCAGCGCCATACGATTTTGTTTTTCCTTGCCTGCTTATAACACCAAATTCAATAGTAAACCAATATAAACGTTGTAGTTGCTCTATTTTAATAAAGTCTTGTTTCCACTTACAAGCAAGATCCCCAATTTTTTGAGCAAAAGCCCCATAGTCCTGATTCATAAAAAGTGGAATATGTCCAAAAATATCATGAAACATATCCGGCTCTTCAATGTAGTTTAACTCTTTTCGAGATCTTAACCAGGTTGAAGCACAGAATCGTTTGTTCCGTAAATGATCAAAAAAAAGATCAGCTTCAATTAATCCGGGTACTACATGGACAGTCCAACCAGTAGCAGTTTTAAGTTTTGAGTTTAAGTGATCGAAATTAGGAATTTCATAAGAGTTTAAAACAGATGAAAGTTGGTTCATACAATCCATGTATTCCCAGCAAACTTTGTTTTCCAGATTTTTGTATTGATTTTCGAAAAGATAATTCCAAATTTCAATATCCTCTTTTGTATATTTCTCCATCTCTTGTTTCATAACTCAAAATTTTCGTGGACAATTCTGTTAATTTGAGTAGCGAGTTCGTAATCTAAATTTGTTACATCGTTTTTAGTGTGCGTAAATAAGGAAATCGATAGAGTATTGTAAACATTACTCCAATTTGGATGATGGTCTAATTTTTCAGCCTCAACAGCAATAAGGTTGATTGCCCTAATGGCATCCATAAAAGAATTAAACACAATCTCTCTGGAAATATTAGTCCCGTTATTTTTCCAATTTTCTAACCGATAAGTATTGCTTTTCATTTTTAAATTAATAAAGGTCTACCCGTAATAACGAGGCAAACTATTAAAAAGGTTCATTGTGCATTTTATACTCATTGAATATACTGTACCATGAAATATGAACTTTACATTGAAAATAAGCGTAGACTGCTTATGACCTCGATTAAAAAAATATTGAAAGAGTTTGAAAACCAGGAACCTGAAATTGTATTTCAATGGAATGATTCTGAAACTGATGCTAAGGGATGGGTTGTAATTAACTCCTTAAGAGGTGGAGCTGCGGGTGGAGGAACTCGAATGCGAAAAGGTTTAACGCTTGATGAAGTTCGATCTTTAGCAAAGACAATGGAGGTTAAATTTACAGTGAGCGGTCCAGTTATTGGTGGAGCAAAATCTGGAATTGATTTTGATCCGACTGATAGTAGAAAAAAAGAGGTTTTAAGTAGGTGGTACAAAGTGGTTAGTCCTTTACTTAAACAATACTATGGAACGGGCGGAGATATGAATGTGGATGAAGGTAAAGAGGTCGTGCCATTAACTGAGAAATATGGTTTGTGGCACCCACAGGAAGGTATCGTAAATGGCTTTTATAATTCAAATGATGCTGATAAAATTAAAAAGATAGGACAATTAAGGATAGGTGTGCCCTCTGTTATTGCAAATCCAGCATACACACCTGATTATAATTTGAGGTATTCTATTTCAGATATGATTACCGGATATGGAGTAGCCCAATCGATTATACATTATTATAAAATTTGGGGGGGAGATATTCGCAACAAAACTGCTTTAATTCAGGGATGGGGGAATGTTGGCGCAGCAGCTGGATTTTTTTTAGTGAAAGAAGGTGTTAAAATTAAAGGAATAATTGATAAATGGAAGGTGTTAATCGTAGATGGTGGGTTAGATGAATTACAGGTTACTAACTTGTTTAATAATAGAGAAAATAACAGATTAACCTCCGAAAGTGCAGTTGATTTCAAAGAGGGAGAACAAGCATTTTGGTCTACCCCTGCAGATATTTTTATTCCTTGTGCAGGATCACGTTTAGTAACCAAGTCGAATGTTTTAGAGTTAATGAATAACGGTTGTAGTTTAATTGCTGCAGGAGCAAACGTTCCATTTGATAATAAAGCTATCCTTTATGGTGACTTGCACGAATGGATTGATCAGCAAATCACAGTTATACCAGACTTTATAGCCAACTGCGGTATGGCTAGAACATTTGCCTATTTAATGCAAAGCAAAGTAGAAATATCATCAAAAGCGATATTCGAAGATGTTTCTCAAACTATTTTCAATGCGTTAGATGCAATTTATGCAATTAGCAATAAACCTACTCATATTAGTGAGCGCGCACTAGGGATTGCAATTAAAAAATTAATTTAAAGCATGTACCATAAATTAGGGAACATACCACAGAAGAGGCATACCATCTTTAGAAAGGAAGATGGAGCACTGCACCATGAAGAACTTTTTGGAAACGAAGGGTTTTCGGGTGATTCATCTCTCGTTTATCATTTACACGCACCAACTCAAGTTAAGGCTATTGGAAAATGCGTGAATATGAATCCAAAAGAAGCTGTATCAGAAAACGTTACATCCCGAAAGTTAAAAGGAAAGAATATCAAACCTCAAAACGATTATTTAAAAAGTAAAACACCTTTACTTTTTAATCAAGATTTAATTATTGGGATGAGTGTTTCTGGGAAAAATAAACCTGATTATTTCTATAAAAACGCAACTGGAGATGAACTTATTTTCGTTCATCAGGGAAAAGGAATTTTGAAAACATTTTTAGGAAATATTCCTTTTTTTAATGGTGATTATTTAATTATTCCAAAAGGGATAATTTACCAAATCCAATTTGAATCAGAAAATAATAAAGTGTTTTATATAGATTCTTCAAGTTCTATATCTTTTCCAAAACGTTACCTCAGTAAGAAAGGTCAGTTTTTGGAGAATTCCCCAGTTTGTGAAAGAGATATTAGATTGCCGCAGGAACTCAAAACTGTAGATGCAAAGGGAGATTTTACAATTATTATTAATAAAAATAACCATTTGCATGAAGTTGTTTATGCGCATCATCCGTTTGACGTAGTTGGATGGGATGGGTATTGTTATCCATTTGCCATATCTATTCATGATTTCGAACCCTTAACGGGGAGTATTCATCAGCCACCTACAATTCATCAATTATTTGAGGCACATAATTTTGTGGTTTGCTCTTTTTGTCCAAGAATGTTCGATTATCATCCAGATGCTATTCCCACACCTTACAACCATAGTAACTTAGATTCTGATGAGGTTTTATACTACGTAGAGGGAGATTTTATGAGCAGAGATAGCATAGAATGTGGAGATATAACACTTCATCCAGGGGGGATTCCTCATGGTCCGCATCCTGGAACAACGGAGAAGAGTATTGGAAAAAAAAGGACAGAGGAATTAGCAGTGATGGTTGACCCATTTAAGCCGTTAAAAATAACAGAGGATGCTATTAATATTGAGGATGATAATTATTTTAAATCTTGGTTAACAGATTAGTTATGGAAGAGGAAAAAGATTTCTTACCCTTATTAGGAACTGATTATGTAGAGTTTTACGTAGGTAATTCTCTGCAGACCGCTTTTTATTATCAAACTGCTTTTGGATTTCAACCCTTAGCGTATTCAGGATTATCAACCGGTAATCACGTAACGGAATCATATGTTGTTCGTCAAGACAAGATTACGTTTGTATTTACATCGCCTTTATGTGAGAATAGTAAGGTGGGTAAACATATTGATAAACACGGTGATGGTGTCAAAATCATTGCCTTATCGGTGCTTGACGCCGATAAGGCATTAAAGGAAACGGCTCTTAGGGGCGCGGTTATTTCCTTAGATTTTGAAATACTGAAGGATGCAGACGGAAGTATAGCAAGGAGCGGAATAAAAACATATGGAGAGACTGAACACTATTTTATTGATAGAACAAAATATAAGGGTGACTTTTTACCTGGTTTTGAAGCCTGGAATCCAACTTACAAACCTAAGGCGGTAGGGCTTAAGTTTGTTGATCATATGGTTGGGAATGTTGATTGGGGAGAAATGAACATATGGGCGGAATTTTATATTAATGTAATGGGTTTTACCCAATTAGTTTCGTTTGATGATAAAGATATTTCTACAGATTATACAGCTTTAAGGAGTAAAGTAATGTCTAATGGAAACGGACGTGTGAAATTTCCTATAAATGAGCCGGCTAAAGGACGAAATAAATCTCAAATAGAAGAATATATAAAGTTTTATAATGGAGGAGGAGTACAGCATATTGCACTAGCAACTGATGATATTGTTTCTACAGTTAGGGAGCTGAAAAATAGAGGTGTCGATTTTTTGTATGTGCCAAGTACATATTATAAAACGGTACTTGATAGAGTAGGTAGTATTGACGAAGAGTTACAAGAGTTGCAAGAACTGGGTGTTTTAGTCGATAGGGATGAAGAAGGGTATTTGTTGCAAATTTTCACTAAACCCGTAGGACCTAGGCCAACGGTTTTTTATGAAATTATACAACGAAAAGGAGCAACTTCCTTTGGGAAAGGGAATTTTAAAGCTTTATTTGAAGCAATTGAATTTGAACAGTCTAAAAGAGGAACTTTATAAAAAGCTGGGTTAACATATCTAATAATACGGATTTTAGTATTTATAACTTACCTTTTGGTATTTTATCAAAAAATAATGTCAATTCAATTGGTATTGCTATTGGAGAGTATGTATTGGATTTAGGTGAAATGTATGATTTCGGTTATTTTAATCATATCGATTCAGCGGATGTTTATCATTCTAAATATCTGAACGACTTTATTAATTTGGGAAAGATCAAAACGAGTGAAATCCGGTTATTAATCCAAAAAGAGCTTTGTGATGAGCATAGTGTTTTGAAAAGTAAGTTTAAGCGCTTTTTTCATGTTCAAAATGAAGTAACAATGGAACTACCTCTTAACATAGGTGATTATACAGATTTTTATAGCAGTAAATTTCATGCTGAGAATGTAGGTAAATTATTTCGAGATCCTGAAAATGCGCTTCCGCCAAATTGGTTAACAATGCCAATTGCATATCATGGCAGATCTTCCTCGATTGTGGTTTCAGGAACAGAAATTACCCGACCATATGGACAATCGTTTTCGAACGACAAAACAGAATTGCGACATCAGCCGTCTAGTCTTTTAGATTTTGAATTAGAAATGGCGACGATAATAGGTAAAGAGAACACTTTAGGAAATCCCATAAGTTGTGGCGATGCGAAGGATTACGTATTTGGTTATGCTTTATTCAATGATTGGTCGGCTAGAGATTTACAAAAATGGGAATATCAGCCATTGGGCCCATTTACAGGTAAAAACTTTGCCTCTACATTGTCTCCTTGGATTGTTATGACAGATGCTTTAGAACCTTTTAAAGCAAACGTAATTGAGCAAGTAGAGCCATTAAGTTATTTAAAATCAGTCGATCCGTTCAGTTATGATATTGAATTACGGGCTTTTCTGAATGGGGTGGAAGTAACCAGAACCAATTTTAAACATTTATACTGGAATCCATCTCAACAAATTGCCCATCATACGGTAAATGGATGTAATTTAAGAGTTGGTGATATACTGGCTTCAGGAACCATAAGTGGACCTGGTAAAACAGGAAAAGGGTGTTTGTTAGAAATAACAGAAGGTGGGAAAAAGCCTTTGATATTAAAAAATGGGGAGCAACGTTTATTTTTACAAGACGGTGATGAAGTACTTTTAAAAGGCAGCTGTGCGCGTGGTGATATTCGCATTGGGTTTGGTGATAATTGGGGAGTTATTAAAGCAAATAAATTATGATAAAAGATCCTGAAAATACTGACAATAGGTTGTTCTATCAGTTATTATCTAGTGTAATTACACCAAGGCCGATTGCTCTGGTAAGTTCATGTGATATAACGGGACAGGTTAATCTAGCACCATTTAGTTTTTTTAATATGGTGAGTGTAAATCCTCCTATTTTGGTTTTTTCTCCTTTAAGAAGGATGCGTACTAATACAACAAAGGACACTTTAAATAATGTAAAATTACAGAAGGAAGTTGTTATTAATATTGTTGGATTTGAGCATGTAGAACAAATGTCTTTAGCTGGTGGCGAATATGACAATTCAGTTAATGAATTTGATAAAACAGGCTTCACAACAAAAAAGTCCATAAAAGTTATTCCTCCTCGAGTAAAAGAAGCTATTGCAAGTTTTGAATGCAAAGTAATTGATGTTTTGGAATTCGGTAGGGAAGGTGGTGCAGGAAATTTAGTAGTATGCGAGATCATACTGGCCCATTTTAAAGATGAGATTTTTAATGCTGCATCTCAAATAGATCCACACCTCTTTAACCCAATAGGTCGTTTAGGAAAAAGTTACTATGTAAAAGGTGATGAACAGTCGATATTTGAAATTGAAAAACGTAACGAAGGAGCAGGTATTGGATGGGATGTGATTCCCGATTTTATAAAAAATAGTAAAGAATTAACAGGGAATGAAATTGCAAAATTAGCGAGTGTTCAAGTTATTCCTACATCAACAGCGGTTTCGGGAAGTAAGGTTAAAGACTCGGAAAAAATTCAACAGGTTAGATTGCTCTTAAAAAAAGGAAAGATAATAGAGGCTTGGGAGGTTATATTAGGGTAAAAAAGACTGATTTTCATAATTTTAGTAGGTGCTAAAATTTATTAAATATGCTATACTAAAAACACCTTCTTAATTTGAAGTTTACTTCTACATAAAGCGTAATAGATTTTAAGTATGTTTATTAACAAAACCTGGATATTTCTAATTGTTACTCGAAATTAATGAGAATGGAAAGCGGATCAGATTATATTAGTAAAAAAAAGGAATTATATCCATTGTCTAAAGAGCTCGTCACTTATTTAAAAAAGTTCAAACGATATGATGAGGTTTCTATAAAATACGATGATCTAAATCGATATTCTGAATCGGTCACATTGTATGATAAAAAGGGAGATGACTCATTGTGGGAAACCATCATATATGATCAATGGTTTTTAAAAGAGTTAGACCAAGGCTTAAAGGAGGTTTATGCGATTTTAAAAATGGGCAAAGATTTATCTATTTGTGAGCATTTGAAAATAGATAGAGTAGATTGTTGTACATATGGAAACACGAAGCCTTTCCGAATTAAGATTAACAATAAATTAAACGATAACCATGATTATTTTTACATTAAAAAGATTGATTCGTCAAGAGTATATGGATTAGAAATTGAGCATTTATTATCGCCTTCAATGATTAACTTTTTTGTATTTGAAGATACATTAGTAGAAGAGCATATTGCTGGAATTCCAGGTGATCAGTTTGTTACAGAATACCTTAACGAAAATAAGATCAACAAAATTAGAATCGCGAAGGAATTTGTGAAATTTAACGAGCGTTGCTTTGTACGTTTGTTGGGTGACATGAGGTCTTATAATTACGTTATTGATATCACACCAGATTTCGATAGTGAACAATATAGAATAAGAGCCATTGATTTCGATCAACAATTTTATGAAGGAAAAAAAGTACTTTATTTACCTCAATTTATTAAAGAAAATAATGCTTTCGTAATGATTTGTCTCGATTTAATGACGCCCAAAACAGTGCATCAATACCAACAAGAAGAGCGGTCATTAATGAGACGAAGAGCTTTCTCTTCCAAGCATCGCTTTTTAGACCTATTTGAAATAATGGAGAAGGAAGTGATTTCAACACCTCAAAAAATCGCACAATTAAAAGAGGAGTTGAATAAGCATTTTAAAACTACGGTATATTCGGTTTGCACAACAATGGGACAAATCTTAAAAATACACCTCACCACTACGCTCGATTTAAAAGGTTATTTTGATTAAATCCCTAATTGGAAGAATATTTGTTGATGTAGTAACTTAATTAGCAACAGCTCCATGAATTGCATCTTTTGTACCTCGAGCACTTGAGTTTTCATTTAGAACAATACCGCAGTAAGTTAGCTCTCATCAAGAAAATGCCTTGGTTTATTTTTGGTTGAGGCTCTATGAACAGAAAAAAAGTAGCGTCAAAAAAACAACAGCGTTATTATTCATCTTTAACGCAACAGTAATTACGTTATGTAAAAAAGGAAACAGTTTTTAAAATAAATAAGATTCAGAAAAAACTGTTTTATTATTTACGATAAAGACTAACTAAATAACCTTATGTTTATGATCTAAAACTCGAGTATTTTAAACGACTAAAAACACAAAAATTATGGGAGGAGTAGAAATGTTAGGATACTTAGCGATGGCTGCAGTGGGTGTTTCAATCGCTATGAAAAAAATACATTATTTAAGAATTTGGAATTTAACAGGAGCAGTCCTTTTCACCATTTACGGGTACTTAATAGAAAGTAATCCAGTTATGATTTTAAACATTATTTTAACATTACTCAATATATATTACCTTGTTCAGATGGCTAAATCGAAAGATAAAGCAGATTAAACACTTCCATCTCTTAAAATTTCTTTTGGAGAGGTTTTCATGATCTTTCGATTATTCGCTAAACCAATAAAAGTTACAAATACAACCACTAAGCCCGGCACTAAAAGCAACGGAATCCAAGAAACAATTAAATCTGTTTTAAAAGAATAAGTAGCCAATAATTGCGCACCGATAAAAGAAAGTGTCGTTCCTGGTATGGAGCCTAAAACACCTAAAATAATATACTCAACAGCCGTCATTTTAAAAATTTGTTTACTCGTAGCGCCAATAGTTCTCAGCATCGCATTTTCTTTTAAACGCTGAAATTTACTCGTTCGAACAGCTCCGATTAAAACAATAAAACCAGTTAAAATACTAAACAAGGCTAAAAAGTTAATTACCCAAGCGATTTTCGATAGTATATTTTCTACCAATCCCATAACCGATCTTAAATCAATAACGGTAACACTCGGATGAGCAATTACAAGTTTCTGCTGCATCTTTGCCGCAATTTCATTCGTTGGAGCCTGGGTAGTTAAAACATTTGTTTGAGGCGCACTATTTAAGGCGCCTTCTGGGAAGATTACGGAGAAGTTCATCTTCATTTGAGACCATTCAATTTTTCGAATACTTTTAACCTCTGTCTCTAACAATACCCCCTGAATATTAAATTCGATGCGGTCACCGATTTCTAATTTAGCAGCTTTTTTAAATCCAATGTCAATCGAAATTGGAATCACTTCAAGATCATCAATTCTACCAATCCAATCACCATCTAAAAGGCTTTCAGATTGCACTAAAGAATCACGGTAAGATGATCTAAATTGACCATCCAATACCCAATTTTTAATGCCGTTTGTTGAATCTTCTTTTAGCGTTGTAGTTCTCACACCATTAATGCTGTGAACCTTCATTGCAATTACAGGGATTTGTTCTAAAACGGGTTGATCGAAAGATTCAATAGTTTTGCTAATTGATTTGATGTCTTCCTTTTGTACATCCAATAACAATATGTTTGGCGTTTCTACATTTTTCTGAAAAGAGGTGCTACTAATTAA
>JAQXEE010000154.1 GCA_029251005.1 Flavobacteriales bacterium
GTTTCTTTAAATTTATTTTTTACTCCAAAAAAAGATCTAAAAACTTCTAAACCATTGCACCATAGGAATTGGGTAAACACCCATTTCATCAAAAACTCCTGCAAAACCGATCTGAAATGCCTTTCCTTTCTCTTGCTGAAACCTAAATCCAGGTGTTATTAAACCATTTACTTTTAATGATTGTAAATTATAATCAGGCAAATTCTGTTGATCATAATTATTAGGAATAATAAAAAAAGATTCAAATACAAAACTTATCTTTTTTGTAAACTTATACATCCCAGCTATACTGAACATAGTAGCCTGTTTTAGTACGCGTTTATTTAAACCGTAATCAATATATCCATCTTCATCTAAAACATAGTCATAGTCATTATAAGAAAGTGCGCCATGCCCTGCTGATAATGAAACGTTACTTTTGCGATCTCCAAATGAAACCGATACAAATGGCAATCCTCCAACAAGATCGAAAGCTCCCCATGATCCCGTACCAAGTAAACCGCCAACAGCTACGTTAGTATATTCGTTTAACTCCCAACTTTTTTTAATTGTTCCAATGATTGGTGCACCTAACCAAGTGGATATTACCCCAACACCTACGTTATTACCTAATCCAAACTGAATGTCTGGTCCAAACCAATTCAATAAAACATAGCTTTCACCTTTTTTAAGTGGAAGTCCATTACTGCTAATAAAATATCTAGTAGCGAAAGGATCTTCACCAACGAATTCGCCTTTTTGATTAAATTCAGACAGATCAAGTTTCACAATCTCTTTAATACTATGCTGAGGGATATATAACGTTCTATCGTCTGAAGTTTTGAATAAGATTTCTCTTGTATTTTGTTCAAGAATCTCACCAATTAACTCGCCTCCATCTGTTTTGATTATTTTATAAATAATATGAGAGATATCTTTAGTTGTGTTGCTCCTTTGAGTAGTATTGTTTTGTGCTGTACTTACATTCAAGACAACTACAATACTCATTAATAATAGCGAAATTTTCATATCTTTTTTATTTTAAAGCTAGAGAGAATTAAAATGAATTGATTCCTAATTACTGCAAATAGAATTCAGTTTGTTGCAAAAAATGCAAACGATAAACGCGTGACTTTTGCACAGGGAATCAATCGAATAAATAAAAAAGAAGTTTATTGTAGACTTTTAATAATCATCAAACAAAAAATTAAATTGGACCAGATTTTATATTAAACACCTTCTTTTGAAGAAAAAAATATTATTTGCGGTGTTAAAAGATTCTCATTATTTTATTTCATATTATACTGATAAGTTACAATAGGAACATGGCACTTGGCACCACAAAAAGTTTTTAAAATAATTTTGTTTCTAATGCTAAAAAAATGAGGTTGTAACTTACAAAACCTATCTTTAGTAAATTAAAGTGAGGTATTTTTTACACATAGCATACGACGGTCATAATTATAAAGGTTGGCAATTTCAACCTAATGTTAAATCGGTACAAGGAACTATTGAAAAAAAGCTTCAACTTATTTTTAAACGACACGTTGCTGTTAACGGATGTGGAAGAACGGATGCGGGGGTTCATTCCTCTCAATACTTTTTTCATATTGAGCTAGATATCAAGCTTGATTTTGATTTAAAATTCAGATTAAACAAGCATCTACCAAGCGATATTTTAATTCATGAAGTAATTCCTGTCACTAATAAACAACACGCTCGATACGACGCTAAATCAAGAACATACGATTATTTTATTCACTTAAATCCTGACCCTGTTTTAACCAACTACAGCTCTTTTTACCCTTTGGAAGAATTAAATTTTGAGGCTATGAAAACTGCAGCGGCTCTACTTCCATTGCATGAAAACTATAGAGCGATGTGCAAACAACCAGACAAACACAATCATACACTCTGTATAATTTCGTTTGCAAAGTTGTACGTTAATCAAGAACAAACAAGATTAAGACTAAACATTTCAGCAAATAGATTTCTAAGAGGAATGATTCGATTAATTATCGATTTTTTACTTCAAGTTGGAAAAGGAGAAATAACGATTAAAGAGTTTGAACAAATATTAACAGATCAATCCAATGATCACCTCATAAAACCTGCGCTTCCAAACGGATTATATTTATCTAAAATCGAATATCCCTTTCTAAATACTGGTCCTAAACCCAATTTCACCGACTTTTTAAAAGTTGGATTAGAGGATAACTAATCATAGTTTAAAAGAACGATACTTCCTTTACAAAACCCATATTAGTTGAGATTACAAGAAGCTTCAGAAAAAAATATTTTATTTAATTTCATGAAAATAGATTACTTGAATTCAAGAATCTTTAAATCCCTTTTCTACCATATTTTGAGCAAATTGGGCACTCTTCCACTTTGTGTCCTCTAGCGGGACAGTACTTTCTTCCGAAGAATATGATTTGTAAATGCACATCATTCCAGATTTCTTTTGGGAATAATCGCTTTCCATCTTTTTCGGTTTGATCAACATTTTTACCATTTGTTAACCCCCAACGATACATCAAACGATGAATATGCGTATCAACAGGAAAGGCAGGAACGTTAAAGGCTTGCGCCATTACAACCGAAGCCGTTTTATGCCCAACACCTGGTAATTCTTCTAAGGCCTCAAAAGATTGCGGAACTTTACCGTTATGCCTATCAATTAGTATGTGCGACAAATCATAAATCGCTTTAGATTTTCGAGGTGATAATCCACAAGGACGAATAATTTCTTTAATCTCCTCTACCGTCAGCTTTATCATCTCTTCCGGTGTTGCTGCTTTCGCAAACAATAGTGGTGTAATTGTATTTACTCGCTTATCCGTACATTGAGCCGAAAGTAAAACAGCAATCAATAAAGAGTAATCATCTGTATGATGAAGTGGAATTGGCGGATCAGGAAATTCTGTCTCCAAAATATTAATAATGTCTAATACCTTGTCAGCCTTATTCATAGTATAAAAATGGTTTATCGATTTGTCTATTTTTTGAATTCAAATTCATTTAATCAACAATAGTTGCAATACAAGCTATCGACATTGTGATTAAACGGTGTTGATTCCGACAGCATGTTCCGAACAATTTGACTAATTACATCAGGAAGGTTTTCTTTTAAGTCCTCAGCAGCAACCGATTTTTTATTAACCTTAAGCTTTAAAAGTCCTGATTTTAGGTTTCTAAAACTATAAATACCCGCCGAAAACTCCGTTACCTCTGGATGCTTCATTAAATAGATATAGCCATATATAGCTAACTGTAATGCTTTACTCTTTTTAGGGTTATCAACTAATTCATCCCAAGATTTAAAACTCAATTCCGAGCTAATAACACTACCTGTTTTATAATCTACCAACTGAACTTCATTACCAACTTGTCCGATACGATCGGCATATCCTTCTATTTTAACCTGTATAGTTTCGCCCTTAAATTCAACAGGCACTAATGCTTGCATTTTCTCCTCCTGCTCTAATATTCGATAGTCAACCTTTCGCTCTTGGGCTTCAACTATATTTTTAATCTCTAATTTTAGGAAATTTTGAACGTATTGTTGCGCAACCTCAAAGGTTAGTAAATTATTACCACTCATTAAATCCTCTTTACTTAAAGACTCAAGGAATTTCTCTGTTAACAAAGGAGCAACAAGCTTCTCCATTTTTTCTATATCCTGTGCTATTAATTCTTTCTTAACGTAAGGTTCAAATAACTTCTCTAAAGCATGATGTACGCATGTTCCAAAAGTTGAATGTTTTAAGTTTTCTTCTACCTCTTCAGCTTCTCCTAATTTTAAAATATAGCGGTAATAAAAATCTAAGGAACAAGCCACAAATTTATTCAAAGCAGAAGGTGATATTCCTTTTTCTAGTTTTTTAACAATTGCAGCCTTCGCAACATCATCCTTAGGAAATTCGACAACTAACTCTTTTAAAACAGGACTCGGATTATACGTAAATTCGTCTATCTTAATTTTTGGATTTTTAATTGGTAGTTCAAAAGCAATTTGTTCGATAAATCGACTTCGCTCAGTTGAAGAACCAAAATCATTCTGACCATTTAAATAAACCAAATCGATATTTATTCCGCGCTGTAATAAGCGGTAAAAATGATTTGCAAAAACCGCATCATGATCTTGATGAGTTGGTAAATTAAATTCTCTTTTGATATCAAATGGTATAAAAGAGTTTTCCTTTTTTCCTTGTGGTAAAACACCTTCATTTACCGAAAGCATGATGATTCGATCAAAATCCAACAACCTTGTTTCCAGCATCCCCATAATCTGTAATCCCTTCAAAGGCTCTCCAAAAAAGGACAAAGACTCAGTAGATACTAATTGCGTAAGTAGTTTTTTAAAGATTTTAATCGACACCTTTTTAAGGTGAATTGATTCTTCAGATAACTTAAGAAACTTCCTAAATATCAAGGTGTAAGTATATAAAAACTCTGTATGTATTGATTTTTCTAAATCTGACAACCCGGCATTAGCAACCCCATTTTTCAGGATCGATAATATTTTAAGAAATACTTCAATTAAATCAACGGCTCCATCTTTCTGATTAAAAAATAAGTCGATAAACTCCGTTTTCCCAAAGTGTTTTTCAAAACGATTCACACCAACATAAATTACATTTTTTTCAACCAGTTCCTGTTTTAAGCCCTGAAGCTCTTTCTCCTTTCCATTGATTAAATAATCAAAATAAGGGTGTTCCACTACTTGAAAAACAGACTTAAAGTAAAATGCTTTATTTTCTTGAGTTCCTCTAAAATTACTCCAACAATCCAAGCATACATTTATAAAAGAAGTCAAAGGAGAAAGCTTTAAGCTATAGCCCATTGTAATATTTGCAGCGGTTACATTCGTGGGTAAGTTGTATAGTAATGGAAGCAATAAATCCTCATTATTTAATACAACTGCAGTTTTAACAGCGTTGTCCTGATTAAACTCTTCCTGCAATATATGAGCTGCATAATGGGTTTGGGCAGAGTCTGTATTACAAGAAACTACATTAATTTGCTTTTCGGAAGTTGATAATTCATTAATTGTCCAATTAAACGGAATAGTTGGATATTTTCTTTGTACCCTTCTAATAAATCTCCCAGCCTCTTGTTCTGGTTGATTTACATAGTATTCATCAGCGTCCCAAAATATCTCAGCCTTCCCTTTTTTTACTAAAGTGTAAATAATTTTATCTTCAGCCGCACTTAATGCGTTAAAACCTGCAAAAAATACCTTTTCAAATTTTATCTCTTCAAAAAGCTCATTAATTCCAAGAGCTACTTCTCTAAACTGCATTCCAGCGTAAGCCTTCTCTTTGCTTTCTAAATGCTTTTTAAAAGCACCGTATATTGCACCCAATAATTTCCAAAAGTGTAAATACTTTTTTTGAGCATCCGTTAACGGTTCACCATTTACATTCCAATACTCCAAAGCTCTGGCTTCGTTAATATAACTGAATATATTTGATGGTTCGATTAGATAGCGATCAATCTCTGCAAAATCAGATAGTAAAGTTGGGGCCCATTTTAAAAACGAACCTAAATCCTCCGGTTCTTCTTTTACAACTGAGAGATAAGCTTCATATAACTCTAAAACTAAAATTAAACGCTCCTCTTTTTTGTTTTTACTTAATCCATCTACAAACTCATCCAAAGAATAAAACTCAGGTGCCCAAAAAGTAGCACCATAAGCTTGCGCTAACTCTTGTTTTAAGAACGTTACCGCACGTTTTGTAGGCAATACAATACAAATGTTTTCGGGCGAAGTAAAACGCTCACTAATCTCTTGAGCAAATTTCTTTAAGAATGATTCCATTAAAGTGATGGGTGTTTTTGTTTTAAATACGTAAAATACTTTTTAAAATCAGCATCAAATTTATTTACAAATTCATCTTCTATTATTTTTTGGTCCTCACGATACATCAAAAAATCAGTGAAAAATGTATTGTTTATCTTTTCTCTTTTTGCGATTATTCGATTAACACGATTTTTATTACTCAAGGTTAGTGTATCCATAGATAACAATATCGAGTTGATTTTTTTTCTTTTTTTTATTTGGCTACAATCACCTTTACAGGATTCATAAAATAATTTCAATTCTTGTGTTCCTCTGAGTAAATGATTTCTCAATTTTTTAAAATCTACCAACTCTTCATTAAACGATCTGACCTCTTTTGAACCTTCTCCATATTTATCAAGTAAAAATAAAATTGCGCCTTTGTCACCAATAAACGAAGCTAAATTCTCATTAAATTGAATGTCGTTTTTAACAAATAAAGTTCCATGTGTTAATTCGTGAATTAAAACTCTAGCTAACTGCCCAGGTGTTTTATTTAACATGCTACTCATCACAGGGTCCTTGAACCACCCAAGTGTGCTCCAAGCATTTACAATACCAACGTCAGCGTCAAAACCTTTTTTTGTCAGTTTATCAGCTTCTCTAAAAGCTTTCTTTTTACTAAAATATCCCTTGTATGAAAAAGACCCCAAAAAGGGGAATTTCCATTGATATGATTTCAATGCAAATGCATCGCATGCAGTAACTACATACATCCCAGGCTTACCATCCTGATTGTACATTTTAGAATAGTTTTTTGTGAAATTGATACCGAGTGAATCAAAAGCAAACCGCTTAATTTCTTTTACTAATTTGATTTTGTATTTTAATGAATCCGGGTACGTTGCATCTACTAAAAATTCATCTAAGTACCTGGCATTGCGAACAATTTTAAGCTGTCCTTTACCTTGCTGGATACCATACCAAATTACATTGCAGTTACAAAGTATAGCAATGGCAAAAAAAAATGTAAATATTTTTAATGTTTTTTGAATCACCTACTACTAATTTAATTAATTGGTAAGTGATTTTGGCTAAACCCTTGACAGAGTTTTAAACAGATTGCATAACATCCTTAATTTCAAGCGGTTTTTCAACTGTAAAACCCTCCCCAAACTCACGTTGAATTAACCTTCCGAACTCTCTGGAGCGAGCTTTTAAAAACTCAAAAAAGTCTTCTCCACTTATTGGTGTTGGAGGTTCCAAACTATTAGGATCGAAGAACTGTGTTTTGTAAGCTTTTACCGATTCAATTTTCAAATCAATAAAATCAGATACATCAACAATAAAATCGGGCTTGATGTAATAATCTTGAATATAATGATAAATAACCTCGGGACGGTAAGCTTTTTGAGTTAACCCGTTTTCGGTGGTAATAATTTTGGCTAAGCCGGCAAGGAAACAAGCTTCACTTACCAATTTACTTGCTCTGCCGTGATCAGGATGACGATCATTTATTGAATTAGCAAAAACAACTTTAGGTTGATATTTCCGAATTATCTGTACTATTTTTAATTTATTTTCTTGGGAAATTTCAAAAAAACCATCGGCCATCTTCAAGTTTTCACGAACAGATAAACCCAATATTTTTGAAGAATTAGTTGCCTCTATTTTTCTTGTTTCCGCTGTACCTCTTGACCCAAGCTCTCCTTGTGTAAGGTCAACTACACCAACTTTATAACCTAATTTAACTTGTTTTATAATAGTTCCTCCACAACTTAATTCAACGTCATCAGGATGGGCAGCGAAGGCTAAAATATCTAATTTCATAATTTATCTGTTGAAACAAACATAATCGTTTATACGCTAATTATCAATCAAACGTTCATAAAAGTAGCCTTTCAGGCATCTTTTGGGTAAGATTAAACGTTAATTTAGTCAAATCAACAAATGAAGTGGAAATCAAAATATATTCGTATAAAACGGTACTCTCGTAAACTGTTTAAATTTAGCGTACTATCGTTACTTTTCTTACTTACAATTGGATATGTACTTTTTAAAAGCAGTTGGGTTCAAACTTATGTAACCCAAAAAATAAGTGCTTATCTATCCGAAAAAACAAATACAAATATCACAGTTGGCCAGGTTGATTTCCGTCCTTTTGAAACGTTTGTTTTAAACGATTTATTGATTTTAGACCACCACCAAGATACACTTTTGTTTTCCCATGATTTTTACTTTGTGATTAACGATTATGATTTAAAAAATAATATTTATCAATTTGATTTGATTGAATTAAACGATTCGTATTTGAACATTAAAACATACGCTAACGAATCTAAAAGCAATTTAAATCAATTTTTAAACAAGCTTTCTCCTGATACTTCCAAAACTAAATCACCAGCTCTTAATATTTACATTGAAGATATTGCTCTTGAAAACATTAGATTAAACCGATGGGATTACAACAGTTTATTAAAACCTAAAGTCGTTGATTTCCAACACCTAAAACTAACCGACATAAACATGGACGCGAACGACTTCGTGTTCAAAAAAGACTTAATTGGACTAAATACTGAGTTATTAACTTTTAAAGAAAGATCCGGCTTTGAACTACTTGGAATGCAAGGTAGATTATTGATGGATCAAAAAAATATGGTTTTGAAATATTTCGAATTAGAAACCAATCAATCTGACATTAATGGGGATATTGAATTAGAATATGAAGGATTTGAATCATTTTCTAATTTCTTAACCGAAGTTAGGTTTGATACTTATTTTGAAGAAACTATTGTTAGCTCCAAAGACATAGCCTATTTCACCTCTGCATTTCAAGGCCTAAATCGAAAAATAACTTTCCAAGGAAACATAAAAGGATCAATCGATCAATTGGATGCTCAAAATTTAAAATTTGCTTTCGGCGATTATACTAAATTTAATGGCAATATTAAGTTTGATGGATTAGCAACATCAAATGACCCCAAAATTAATGCTGAAATTACAGATTTAGTAACCTACCGAGACGACATTAAAAATATCCCAATACTTCCTTTCAGCTCTGGAAAAAAAATTAAAACACCTAAATGGCTTGAGAACTTTGGAGAAATGAAGTTTACCGGTAAATTTTTTGGCCCTGCTTCTAATTTTGAAGCAACGGGAATATTCGAAACTACCTCTGGAATAATAAAAACAGACATCTTTTTCCGTCGTGATTTAAATAATGTAAATCATATATCCGGAAAGATAAAGAGTGACGAATTCAATCTTGGTACAGCAATAAATAATAGCAATTTCGGATTGGTGTCTTTAAACGGAGAATTGGATGCACTTGCACAGCTTGAAAATAACCGTATAAAGTTCTCTGGAGACATTCCTAGGATAGATTACAAAGGTTATTCTTACAACAAAATTAATATGGATGGTGTTATTAAAGATCAAGTTTTTAATGGAAAACTCTCAGTAAACGATAAGAATTTAGAGTTTGATTTCGACGGGAGTGTTGATTTCAGTATTCCTAATCAACAGAAATTTAATTTTATTGCTGAGCTAAAAAAAGCCAACATCACTAAGATTAATTGGGCTAATCGAGATACATCGGCTCAATTAAGCGGTAAATTAAGAGTAAACCTAAGCGGTAAGGATATTGAAGATATTAATGGAAAATTAAAACTGCGTGATTTAACTTGGAAGGAAAAAGGAAAAACATACAAAATTGACTCAGTTACCTTGAATTCCTTAAAGGAGAAAAATCGAGAGATGATTACGCTTAAATCAGATGTTGTTGTAGCAAAAATTGAAGGAAACTATAATTTAAAGGAAATATACCCCACTATTATTAATGTATTTTCTAAGGAAGTTCCTTCACTAATAAACACTGTTGAGCATAAAATTTACAAAGGTGGAAACAAGTTTAGCATAATGGTTAAACTTAACGATTATAAAATGTTTAATGAGTTGTTTACACCTACTATTAATTTTTCAAACAAAACCCGATTAAGTGGTAGGTTTGATGACACAAAAAAATCGTTTGTTCTAAACTTTGCTTCAGACTCTATTCGTTTGAACAACAAAAGCATAAAATACATAAAGCTTCAAAGTAATAACAGAGGTGGTAAACTAAACCTTGTAGGTAAATCAAAATACATTCAAATTGTAAATAAAATTGGAATCGAAAACTTCACATTTAACTCAAATATAGAAGACAATCTTGTTGATTATAAAATTGGATACCAAAACAATAATAAGATGTCAACTTACGGTGATATAAATGGAGCATTAGACCTTAGTAATTTGGACACAATTAAACTTAGTGTAAACAAATCAGCAATTGTTTACAGAGATTC
The DNA here is from genome assembly GCA_029251005.1 of Flavobacteriales bacterium. GTDB lineage: Bacteria > Bacteroidota > Bacteroidia > Flavobacteriales_C. The sequence continues at coordinate 10,108 of JAQXEE010000154.1, forward strand.
AATTTGGCAAATAGATACAACGGCGTCCGTAAGTATCTCTAAGGATTTCATTAACATCAAAAACTTCAATTTATTTTCAAACCAACAATTTCTAAACATTAACGGAATAGCTTCTCGTAACCCATCCGATAGTGTTTTATTTAGTATGAATAATTTTCAATTAGGAGGTTTGCAGTACTTTTGGAGTTTTATTAAAATAGATTTAAATGGAAATGCAACAGGAAACTTAAAAATCAATGGAGCTTTTGATGATCAATTAGTTAACTCCAATTTAAAAATTGAGAAGATGAATTTAAACACTCAAAAGTTCGGTGATATATCCATCAAAACAGACTACAAAAAATCGGATGGTGTTATAAAGGTTGAGTTAGGAATTGCCAATACAAGTGCTTCAAATAAATTTAATACAGTTGTTTTAAAAGGAGACTACTACCCTTTTGATCAAGGAAGGTTAGAAATGATTGCTGAGTTTAAAAATGCTAAACTGAAGTTTATGGAAAAATACTTTGAAGGTGTTTTCTCTAATTTTAGAAGTGGAAAAACAACAGGCGACTTAGCTATTACTGGAAATATTGGTAACCCAGTAATTGATGGGAAACTAAACATCAAGCATTTTAAAATGAAGTTAGACTACTTGAATGTTGATTATACGATCGAAAATCAAGCATTGCTGTTCAAAAAAGACAAAATCATTTTTGACGACTTCACAATTACTCACGATAAGTACATGAAATCCAAAGCGCGCGTAAATGGAACTGTAAATCATAATGGATTTAAAGATTTAAGCTATAAAATGGACTCGGTGATTTTAGAAAACTTTTACTGCCTTAACACTACCCTAAATAACAACTCAACATACTACGGTCAGGCTTTTGTAAACGGAATCCTCATATTAAAAGGCGATAATAAAACCAATTACATTGGAGGAAGTGTTTCCACGACTCCTTATAAAGATCCAAGAAGCACCGGTAAAACAGAATTAGTTTTACCGTTAGATCAAACAGATGAATTAGAAATTAGTGAATTTGTATCCTTTATAAACCTATCCGACACAACTGAAAACAAGAAAAACATAGAAGAAGAATTTGACCTCTCTGGACTTGATTTAGATTTTAACTTTAAAGTGAACACTGAGGCTTCTGTTCGAGTTATATTCGATCCAGCTGTTGGTGATGAAATAAGTGCTCGTGGATCTGGGGCTATCGGAATGGCTATAAATTCCAACGGTAAGTTTAATATGTACGGAGATTTCACTGTTGCTAGAGGGAACTATTTCTTCACGCTTCAAAATATTATTGGTAAAAAGTTTACTGTTGAGCCAGGCAGTACAATGAGCTGGGATGGCAATCCATTAGATGCCAAAATTGCAATGAAAACCTATTATCGCAGCAGAGCTAATCTCATCAATCTAATTGACACGAATAAGCTTGGCGATGTCGAAACACTTCAGTCTCAATTTGATAACCGTATATCAGTTAACACTAATCTAGGGTTATTTGGAAGCCTATGGAAACCTGAATTAAAAATTGGTGTTAGCTTACCCAACGGAACTCCAGAGGAAGTTAATTTTTTACAAGAGCGTGTTTATGGTGATGATGAAATTAATAGGCAAGCTTTTTCGCTTATTCTAACAAGTCAATTTCTTCCTCCCTCATATGGTTATGATGTTATTGTCTCTGATAAAGCTGGATTACATAACGGAATGCAATTCGTTGAAGGTCAAATAAACAATGCATTAAGTAATATTTGGAATGGTGTTGATTTAGGAGTTGATTACAATGAAGTTGAAGATGTCAATAGTGAAAACTTAACGAAGGATGAGTTAAGACTACTAGCTGGTTTTCAGTACAAAAACCTAAGCTTAAAAACAGATTACGACATTAACAATCAAGTTGGAGATATTGAAGCTGAATTTAAAATTACAGATGCATTAAAAGCTAAAGCATACCATAAAACAACAAATGATGCTGCATTAAGCAACCAAACCACAACCACCTTTGGATTAGGAGCTGCTTATCAAAAAAGCTTTAATTCTTTTAAAGAACTCTTTCGCAGAAAAGAAGAAAACGAGAATTAAATACTTTCACACATCTACGATTGTTAATCGTTCCAAGCTAATCCTTTAATAAATCCTATTCATATAACCCATCACTCCATCAAGAGCAAAGCGTGGGAACTTTAAAATTATGCAACAAATTAAATACTTTTAAAAAAGTCATACTCAATGATTCCACAGTCGTTCCTATCTGTGAAGGACGCAACCCAAAAACAAACTTAACAAACAAATCATTTTACATATTTAAAACTCTAGGATTCTTGGTAATCTGACAGCACTAAACTTAGTTGAAGCGTTCACGAAACCACATCACTCTGCAGATTTTTAAAAAAACGCTCTAAGTTTCCTATTAATTAAAAGTAGAACTAACGTCTATGTGTTAAATATCATGTGTAAATTTGTCGCATGAGTGAGGAAATGATTTCAAAAATAAATGAAGTAATTACAAACTACTTCAATACCAATAAAGACACAGAGTGGATTCCAATAAAAGCAATCATGGCTGATTTAGTTTTGGCTGGTGTTTTTGCAAAGGATGTAAAAAAAGGGATGCCATTTAGAAAAGTGCTTACAACTTTACATTTTGCAAAAGAATTATCCAAAATCCCATCTGTTCACGCTGAAAAAAAAGAAGAAGCTATTTACTGGTACCTGGTTCGTGAGGGTGGAAAATTCACGCCGAAGGAATCCAGCAACCTTCCTCCTCAAAACACGATTAGGAAAGTTTCTAGTTCAAATAGTGATGACAGTTATCTTATTGAATTATGTGATGAATTACTAAAAGAGGTTTCAAGAAAACAATTTACGTTTGATGACCTTTTGGGCGATTTTCACAAAGACAAAGTTAGTCAAACAAAACTTCCTTTAGATGCTTACTACACGAACTTAAACCTAGTAATCGAAATTGTAAATAAAAAGTCTATTCCTCCAAAAAAAGGAAAAGACAAGTCTCAAAAACTTACAGTAAGTGGCGTTACAAGAGAAGAACAACGTAAGGTTTATCAAGAAAGAAAATCTGCTTATTTAGCGGAAAACAATATCAAATTGTTTGAAGTTAATTTTGCATTATTTGAAACAAACGATCAAAACAAATTGGTTAGAGCAAAAGGTAACGATGAGACTCTTTTAAAAGAGTTGTTAAAGTCGGTTTTATAATTAACTAAAAATTAAAATAACATTCCTGAAGGAGTAGAATCTTCAAGTTGAATAATTTGGAGGTTTTGTTTCACTAGGAAGGCCTTAATGATTCCAATTACATCACGATTGTTCTTCACCTTTTTAATCGACTCTTTAATTGTTTCTAAATCATGAATATCGTAGTTAAAAAACCCAAAACCCTGATACTCTCCGTTTTGAACCCAAATAACTGAATATTCATCAATGTCTCGACCTTCATCTTTAATCAAGTAACTATCACTTGACAATGAAAACGAATCAAGTACTTTTTTAAGTCTAGCGTTATACGAAAGTGCAGTTTCCTCATTAACACAAGCCCCTCTGCACATTCCCAATTGCTTTTCAAAACAACTCCCCTTACCTGTTTGCAAGCCAACCATTTTCTGACAAAGCACTCCCTTATTAACAATCTTTTGTAAAAAACGTTGGGCGTCCGATTTAGAACTAAACTTTAAATAAGAAGGAATATTAGTAGCTGAACCTTTATCAAGTCCTAACCGAACATAACCATTCTGATCTTTATATTGGATAATACCAATATTAAACCGAATCCTTTTTTGAGCATGATTAAATTTAGGTAAAAGAGTTTTGATCTCTTCAGATTCTTTTAAAAGCGCAACTAACTCCGAACCTGTGACTTCATAAGTAACATCAGCAATCTCATGTAATAAATTACTCGCCTTAGAAGACTTATCTCCACTATTAAAATGCTGTGTTACTCTTTTTTTAATGTTCTTTGATTTACCAACATAAATCACCTCTTTATTGGTATTATAAAAATAATATATCCCCGTTTTTTCAGGTAAAGCCTCGTAAGCCTTGGCGTTAAGATTAGGTGGTAATTTAGTTTCTTTATTTAAAGCTTCAAGCTCTTTCTCCAATTGTTCAGCACCATTCTCCTTCAAAATCAATTTAAACAACAATGCGGTAGCCTCAGTATCACCTAAAGCTCGATGTCTATTTTGTAATGGAATACCAAGTCCTTCACACAATTTACCCAAACTGTAAGTTGTTTTACCTGGAAACACTTTCCGTGCTAAGCGCACTGTACACAATTTTTTACGTTGAAACTTTGCCCCTAATTCAGCAAATTCGTTTTTAATTATGTTAAAATCAAAACTTACATTATGCGCAACAAAAATTCGGTCTTCGGTAAGTTCCCAAACCTTTTTCGCTACCTCATGAAACTCAGGCTGTCCACTAACCATATCATTGGTAATGCCGGTTAAGGCAGTTATCTTTTGTGGGATATAACCTTTAGGGTTTACTAATGTTGAATAACGTTCAATTTCACAGTCACCGTCATGTATAATAATAGCTATTTCAGTGATCTTATTCTTTACACCGTAACCCCCCGTTGTTTCGATATCTACAATTGCATATTCCACCGTGCAAATATGAAGATTTTGGCAAGTTAATCACACTAAGTAAAAAGGAATTTTCAACAATTAAAAATTCATAAAACCAAAATACTTTAAACTCGTACCAAATCTATGAGAAAAGCTTTACCTATTTTCATAATTATAATTATCTCATTATCATTTAGTTTTGAGCCCAAAACATTTGAATTAATTGGTAAAGTTAACTCCAAACAAGGAATTGCAATCACAAACACCTATGTTCAAATTTGGGACAAAGGTGAAGTTATTGCGCAAACTAAAACAGATAATTTAGGTCAGTATACCCTACCCCTTCCAAAAATTGGCACCTTCACAGTAATGGCAGGGAATAGAAACAAATACTTTCATCCCATTTCCTTAAAAGAATATAGTTTTCACATTAAGGCTCAGTTTAAAGAAAATTTCTTTTTGGAGATTGATAAGCAAGAATTACAAGATGAAACGGTGAGGTTAAGAGAATCCTATCATCTAATGATGCATAATTTTAAAAACTCAATCCACCGAAGAAAATTTATTAATCGCTTTCCTAAAAGTGGTACAGAATTAGAATTATTCTTCAGCGCTGATGTAAAAGAAAAAAACTTAAAAAAAGAAGCCAAAAGGTACATCTCCACTTTGTTTCAGGAAAGGTTCACAGGTAGAACCACTTATTTTTTATTATTTATTCGCTTCGCTCAAAAAACAGATATGCGCGTTGCGGGCAAAAGCACCAAGAAGTTTTATGATGAAGCTGTCACGATAATTAAGAAATATCCCAAGCAATTATTTAATGAGCTAAGCACTTCAAAACCCGAAAAAATAAGTAACTTCTTTAAATGGATGTTCTCAGGTGGAGCTTTCGGGAAAAACAAAATCACAAACGAGTTTGATTTCCTTCAAGGAAAATACAAACGCGAGTATGCTATAATGCTGGATGAATTTGATGCTTTCCAATAATTATTTCCGAATTAATATATAATTTCTAAAACCACCTATTTCCCTTCCAATTATATTTTCTAAAAAGGTGACAAAACGATACTTTAACTTAATGTGTTTGTGATTCTTATCGTTTGGATGTTTTAACTCACGAGAGTAATTTAATTTATCCGCCCAAAAGAAATCAGCCAATTTAGACTTCATAACTGCAGGGTGAGTTCCTTTAAAAGTAGCTACTCTATCCAAAGGACCATACACAAATTCATTTTCCAACGTTTTATACTTTTCCTCAGCTGTTTCCACGCCTTTATGAATTGTATCCAACGATTTCTTTTTCTTCTGCATCAATTCAGGTGGTCTAACCCAACCGTAATGATATATGTAAGCATCTACAGCTGCAACCTTTAGCTTATGGGTTCCCTCTTGAACCCTATAATTTATTCCATCAAAATTTGGAATCCGTCTAAAACTTTGAGCGCTTTCCCAAGAATGTATATCTGGATCATTTTTCACAATTCTTATCTCATTCTTATACCAACCATGAATCGTATGGTAATGATTGTAGTCTCCCCAAAAGTGATTATACTTAAATAGTAAACCTTCTACTTCAGGATCATCTTTAAACTCTTCACATCTTGCCTTAATAGCAGGTAAATCTTGCTCGTGTACCACTTCATCAGCCTGAACATAAAAAACCCAGTCACCAGTACATTCATTTTTAGCAAGATCTGTTTGATGTGCATTTTCCATTCCGTTTGGATACTTTTTTAAATCCCAAACTGTATGAATTATTTTTAACTTAGGAGAGTTAATACTTTCTACCAAAGCGCGCGTATTATCGTCTTCATCGTTATCTCCTAACGCTAATACAAACTCATCACAAATAGGAAGAATTGATTCGATTGCCTCTTTGATAGGATAATATAATTTATCCGCATTCTTTACCATTGAAAAACCACTAATCCTCATAAGCCAATTTCGAAATGCTTTTATGCCTTTCGCTGTGAATTACAAATTTAAAAAGGATTATCCATTTTAAACTTAAAACGAAACAATTAACTTAGTAACATGCAAGTTTTCACAGCGAGCACTGCCGAAATCAATTCAGGTTTCTTAAACGAGACCGAGAGTAAGCACTGCATTAAGGTTTTAAGAAAAAGTATTGGAGATGAAATTAACATCACCAATGGCGAAGGAGAACTGTTAAAATGTGTAATTACAGTTGCTCATCAAAAAAAATGTGAGTTTAATGTTATTAAAAACACCAAAACAAGCGCAATTACACCTCCATTACACATTGCGATTGCACCTACTAAAAACATCGATCGTTTTGAATTCTTTTTAGAAAAATGCACAGAAATAGGGATTCAAAAAATAACCCCTATTTTATGTTTTCATTCAGAAAGAAAGGTTTTAAAAACTGAACGCCTAGAAAAAATTATAGTTTCAGCATGTAAACAAAGTAAAAACTATCATTTTCCTATTTTAAACGAATTAACACCACTTAAGGATGTATTATCGCTAGATGTTCCACAAAAGTTAATTGCACATTGTAACGAGGAAGAAAAAGTACTTTTAAAATCGTTAGCATTTCAAAAAGAAACCTTATTACTTATTGGTCCTGAAGGAGATTTTTCTAAAGACGAAATTAAGTTAGCTTTGGAAAACGGATTTCAACCAATTTCATTGGGAGAATCCCGATTAAGAACCGAAACAGCAGGTTTAGTTGCTTGCACAACAGTAAACTTAGGTTATGAAGCTTAGCTTTAAAATAATAGTTAGTTCAATTCTTATTTTAGGAATTAGTTTGGGATTTATGCAGAACTCAACCTTTAAACTGGCAGTTTTAAAATACGACGGTGGCGGCGATTGGTATGCTAACCCTACCTCTTTAAAAAATTTAGTTGAATTTTGTAATAAAAACATAGAATCTAATATAAATCCAATAACAGATCATGTTGATGTTGGAAGCAAAGAAATATTTAACTATCCCTTCATTCATATGACCGGACATGGAAATGTTATTTTTTCAGGAGATGATGCCGCTAATTTAAGAAAGTACCTTCAAAGAGGTGGCTTCTTACATATCGATGATAATTATGGAATGGACAAGTTCATCCGAAGAGAATTGAAGAAAGTATTTCCTAACCAAACGTTAATTGAACTTCCTTTTACGCATGGAGTTTTTCATCAGAAATATGAATTCCCAAATGGACTCCCTAAAGTTCATGAACATGACAACAAACCGCCTCAAGCATTTGGATTGTTTTATGAAAGTAAATTAGTTCTCTTGTATACTTATGAGTGCGACTTAGGTGATGGATGGGAAGATCGTCAAGTACATAACGATGACACAAAAACACGTGAAAACGCTTTTAAAATGGGGGCTAATATTATTCAATATGCTTTCAATTTAGGTGAAATTGACTAAACTAATATTCTTTTAAGCTCACGCACATGTACTCCAACCTAAATAAATCGGGATACATGTTCTATTGAATTATTTTTTTAACAAATTGTATTGGGATAATTTGGGATAAGAAAAGTACCTCTTCAAATTATGAAACCAATAATTCAAAATTAATCAATTCAGCATATTAAAACTAAAAGTCAAACCCTCAATAAATTTATAAAAAAGGATGTTTTGTTAAACAGTTCAATTGCTTGCCAAAAAGTCCAAAATTAAATTGTCAAATTCGTTCAGCACGTGCCCACAAATTGACGTATATTTGTTTAAAGTTCTTTTTTTATTGGGGTCGACTGGTTTTGACAGGGAGTGTAATTAATTTGTAAGCATGTCGAGCTTTGGTTTCTATGCTCGTTAATTCAGGATACTTAACTTTTAAACGACGAAAATCATTTCGCGTTAGCTGCTTAATAAGTCCAAGACTTTAAAGCTTGATTCTGTACTAGGTACAGAACTAACTGTTCCGGGTAATCTTTTGTTCAACAACTTTACTAATCGGGGCATTGACGAGTTTGAACTAGGAATATTAACATCTGGGTAATATTCCGAAATTAACAGATTAAGCTGTATCTCGGGCGAAAATACCCAGGCTACAGTCGAAAATCAATTGTTTTCTAAGCATGTAGAAATCACTTTAATTCCTTTTTTGGACGCGGGTTCGATTCCCGCCGACTCCACAAAAACTTTAAAACCCTTGTTATCGTTCAGATAGCTAGGGTTTTATTTTATCCACTGTTTTTTTACTTTACGTAAGTAATTGATTTACATGCGAAAAGAATTCGATTCCCGTTGGCCTTCAAAGATTAAATTGCTCACTGGTTTCAGCGACTTATTTGTTTTCAATTTTTTGATTATTTTGATAACTTCTTGTTTTACTTTGGTGAAGAGATTCCATCTACACTTTGGTGCAATGTGTATTTATTTTTCTTCTGCTTGAATAGTATGTCCCAATAATTCATTTTTTGTGACGATAACACATGTTTATGTAAAGAAAATCTAAAAAACTTTACACATTCGTAAAACATGTAAAGAATAATTAAATATCTTTACACGAACTCCACATTGTTTAAAGAAAAAACAGATTATATATTATGAACTGGAAATTAAACAAATTACCTTTTGAAGTCGATGTTGAAACAAAATTAGTTCTTAAGAGACTAACGAGGGCTCATAGAGCTTTGGCTGAACTAAAAGGAGTGGCTCAAAGTATTCCAAGACAGGATATATTAATTAATTCTTTAATTCTTCAAGAGGCAAAAGATAGTTCAGAAGTGGAAAATATCGTGACCACTCATGATGAATTGTATCGTTCCAATTTACAATTAGAAAAAGCTATTTCACCGGCAGCTAAAGAAGTGCAAAATTATGTTTCAGCGTTAAAAAGAGGGTTTGAATTAGTAAAAAAAAATGATGTTTTAACCTCTAATAATATCATTGAACTTCAAGAGGTTTTAGAAAAGAACAATGCCGGGTTTAGAAAAGTACCAGGAACTAATTTAAAAAATCAAAGAACGGGTGAAGTAATTTACACCCCTCCGCAGGATGGTCAGGAGATTATATTATTAATGAATAATTTGGAGCAATTCATCAATGATCAATCATTAACAGATTACGATCCAATAACAAAGATGGCTATTATCCATTTTCAATTTGAAAGTATCCACCCCTTTTATGATGGTAACGGGAGAACGGGTAGAATAATTAACATTCTTTTTTTAGTACTAAACGAATTGTTAGAAATTCCGATTTTGTATTTAAGTCGATATATAATTAAGCACAAAAGTGAATACTACAAACACCTTCAAGAGATTCGAAATGAAGAAAATTGGGAATCTTGGTTGATTTTTATGATTACAGGAGTTGAAGAAATCGCCAATGAAACATGTGATTTGATACGTGAGATAAAAATTCAAATGTCAACCATGAAAAATGTTTTAAGGACTAATTACAAATTCTATAGTCAGGATTTACTAAATCATTTATTTAAACAGCCTTATACCAAAATTGAATACCTAGTAACCGATTTAAATGTAAGCAGAGTAACCGCCTCTGGTTATTTGAATAAGTTAGCGAAAGATGGAGTTTTGAAAAAGCAAAAAGTTGGTAAGTCTAATTACTATATCAATGAAGATTTAGTTAGAATCCTCATCAATTAGGTGCTTAACTTCCTTTTAAAAGATGCATGATAATCTAGGCCTAGCATATATCTGCCATAGGCTTCATTCTTTATTTTGCAACCTAACAGGCATCTCTATCGATCATCAAACGCCGTAAATCTTCTATCAAAAAGTTCAATTCACCTCCCGTAACCTCCGATTTTTGAAAAAGCAAACGAAATTCGTTTGCTTTTTTTTGTTTTATACTTTCTACAATCTAATAGATTATCAAATTACCTTTTAATCAATCGGTAAATCGTTTTCACTTTATCCCCTTCCTTTTCAAACAATTTAAGATTTATACCTTTAGCTAGATCTCTACTTGCTGTTGCAGAAGAAATATCCTTGAATACCAACATATAATCTTTTCGAGAAAAAACACTTGTTTCTAACGCTACAAAATACTCCAATCGATCAATTTGAGTTAAGGTTCTATTTTTAAAATTCAACAACTCAGCTAATGAAGAATCAATAATCGAAAGCATGTATTCAATGAACTTTGTAGACTTTCTTTCTTTATCACTATCAGAAAGCGCTTTATAATATTCTTGCTGTTTTTGGATTAACTGTAAATCCTCAATAAAAAAGTTCGCATTACCTTCCCGTAACCTCCACACATCAAATTAAGTCGCTAAAAATCAGTAACTTTTTTGTTTCTATTACTTTACTTAAAATGTAAGATGCTGATAATCAATTGTAAGCGGTTTAATTGTTAAGACAGTACC
>JAQXEE010000008.1 GCA_029251005.1 Flavobacteriales bacterium
ATTTTCCAGATAGCAGTTTTCATTGCCTGCTTAACTTTTAAGCCATCTAAGAAATCAGAATTGATTACTTTTCCAGATTTAGCTTCGAAAGCTTCTTCTTCAACATTTCCACCTTCAATTACAGGTAAAATAGGTAAGTCGAATTTTTTAGCAAAAGCATAATCACGAGAATCGTGAGCAGCTACTGCCATTACAGCACCAGTACCATATCCTCCTAACACATAATCACCAATCCAAATAGGAATTTCTTTTCCTGTAAAAGGATGAACAGCGTATGAACCTGTGAAAACTCCGGTAACGTTTTTTACGTCCGCCATTCTTTCACGTTCAGTCTTATTTTTTGCTTTGGTAATGTAAGTATCAACCGCTGATTTTTGATCAGTTGAAGTTAACGCATTCAAATATTCATGCTCGGGAGCAATTACCATGAATGATACTCCAAAAATAGTATCAGGACGAGTGGTGAATACTTCTAATTTTTTATCAGAATTGACAACTGAAAAACTTACAGACGCACCTGTAGATTTTCCAATCCAATTACGTTGCATTTCTTTTAAAGAATCTGTCCAATCTATGTTTTCTAAACCTTGTAATAAACGTTCGGCATAAGCAGAGATTCTTAAACTCCATTGTAGCATCAATTTACGCTCAACAGGGTAACCACCTCTTTCTGACAAACCATTAATAACTTCATCGTTGGCTAAAACAGTTCCTAATTCCGGACACCAGTTTACCATTGATTCACTTAAGTAAGCCAATCGGTAGTTTAATAAAATATCAGATTGCTCTTTTTCATTTTTCTTATTCCATTCTTGAGCAGTAAAAGTTGGCGTTTCTTCGCAAGCAGCTTTAACTCCAGCATTGCCTTCGTTTTCGAAAATAAGAACTAAGTTTTCGATACTTTCCGCTTTCTCACTTTGGTTGTTGTACCAAGATTTGAATAATTGAGCGAAAATCCATTGAGTCCATTTATAATACTCTGGTTCGCAAGTTCTAATTTCTCTATCCCAATCAAATGAGAAGCCAATTTTATCTAATTGATCACGGTAACGATCTAAGTTCTCATCGGTAGTAACCTTAGGATGTTGTCCGGTTTGAATAGCGTACTGCTCAGCAGGTAATCCAAATGCATCGTAACCCATTGGGTGAAGTACATTGAATCCATTTAACTTTTTGAATCTAGCATAGATATCAGATGCAATATAACCCAGCGGATGTCCAACATGTAAACCAGCCCCAGAAGGGTAAGGAAACATATCTAAAACATAACATTTAGGCTTATCCGATTCGTTTGAAGTAGCGAAGGTTTTATTAGCAGCCCACTCTTTTCTCCATTTCGATTCTACTTCGTTAAAATTGTAATCCATGATTTACTACTTAATTGAGCTACAAAAATACTAATAAGTTCAGTGGTGAAGTGGGATTACACAAAGTTTGTTGGCTCTGGTTTAATCGGATAAATAGATAATTTCATCGATAATTGTAACGTTTTTAGGAGTTTATCGTTTAAATCAGTAGTGTTACTTAAATAAGTATATCTCTTAATATATCCTGACTGATAAGATAGAGAACGAAAAAATATACAGGGCGGAGTGATTACCGTCCTTTATTTTTACTTCTATTTGAAAGTTAATTCTTCTAAATTTTAGCTTAAAATTACTTGGTAATGGTATTCAGCCCGAAAGGCTTTTACCAAAATTATACATGTTTCTTTAAGAGATTTTTACATCCATTTAGCATACCACATTTGAAAATTTAGAATATACCAACAGCGCTCAAATGCCGAGTTATTCCCTACCATATACTTGTTTTTCAAATCATTGACTGTTGAATAGTTAAATATTCCTTGTTTCTTAATGAAGGACTCGGAAAAATACTCATCAAAGAAATGCTTTAATTCGTTTCTTCCCCACGTCATAACAGGAATTCCGAATCCACTTTTAGGACGATCCATTTTCTCTTTGGGGACGTATTTATGTACAATGTCTTTCAGTATTCTTTTCTTCACACCATTATGAAGTTTATATTCTGTTGGGAGTTGCGCTGCAAATTCAGCAATTCTGTGATCTAAAAGAGGCTCTCTTCCTTCAAGTGAAACAGACATTGAAGCTTTATCAACTTTGGTTAAAATATCATCACACATATAAGTGGTGAAATCAATTGCAGTCATTCTATCAATATCAGAGTTTTCGGATCCAAGTAGCGAGTGTTTATCAAACGAAGTACTTAATTGCTGAAGATCTTGAACAAAATATTCTTGCAAATCTGAAGGGTGTATTCTCATACTAGCGTACTTGAGTAAACTTCCTCCATCGATTTCTTCTCCTTTATAAATAGTTGAAACAATTTTATAGAATCTTTCTAAGTTTTCCTTTTGATTTAATGGAGGTAGTTTATAAAATGGCATACTATTCATTAGGGACGCTACCGGCTTTCTAACCCCTTTAGGTACCTTTCGAAGAGTATTTAAATTATCCTTTAATGAAGTGTATTTGTTGTAACCAGCAAAAATTTCATCCCCTCCATCTGCTGATAAACATACGGTCACTTTTTTTCTAGCCATTTCAGAAACTAACTTAGTTGGAATAGCTGAACTATCTCCAAATGGCTCATCATAAATTTCAGGTAGCTGTGGAATTATATTTATTGCATCCTTATAGTTGCAATAGTATTCTTCATGATTTGTGCCTAAAATTCCAGCCGTTTCTTTTGCATATTCTGCCTCATTAAAAGCATTATCATTAAAACCAATTGTAAACGTATTTATTTTTTGATCGGAATTCGCCTGTAAAATAGAAGCTACGGCAGTACTATCATAACCACCACTTAAGAAAACTCCTACAGGAACATCAGCAACCATTCTATATTGAAAAGCAGATTTTAATAATCGTTCTGTTTCCTCCAAAGCTTCTTCATATGGAAGAACTAATTTAGGCTTATTGTAAAATTCAATAATACCCCAATATTGCTTAATTTCTTGTTTACCATCAGATAAATTTAACGTTAAGAAATGACCAGGCTCTAATTTACTAGTATTTTGAAAAATAGAATGTGGATTTGGAATATAGCCGTATTGTAGGAATAAGGATACGGCACTAACGTCAATAGATTTTTTAAAATTTGGATGCTTATGAAATGGTTTTAACTCTGAACCGAATATAAATGTAGCTTCATCCCAATAGTAATAGAATGGCTTAACTCCTGCTCTGTCTCTAAAAAATGAGATTTGACCTTTCTTTAAATCATAAATTGCAAAGGCAAACATTCCAATAAATTTATCTACACACCTTTCGTCCCATTCTTCATATGCTTTCAGAATAACTTCAGTATCTGAGTTTGTAGAAAATGTATATCCAAGCTTTATAAGCTCTGCTTTGATTTCTTTATAATTATAAATTTCACCATTAAAAACTATGCTGAAATTTTCATTGGTCATCGGTTGAGTACCATCATCACTTAAATCAATTACAGCAAGTCGAGCATGCCCAAATCCTATTGAACATTCTGTTGTCTTGTAAATTTTAAAGTTACTTGCGTCAGGGCCTCTTTGATGCATAGAACTTACCATCTCACTTAAATAAGTTTCTTGATTTTCAAGTCTTTGTCCAAATTCAATAAAACCGGTTATTCCACACATCTCTTAGTATTTCTTTATAAATATTAACTCTTACATGTAAATGTGGCAATTTTTAATGAATTATTTTCTTTTCGTTCGTAGTTTCTTCCTTTCAAATTTCTATTTCGATATATTTGAAAATAGAAAGTTTGACTTATGATAATTGGATTAGCCATTCCGTCGCTGAACTCCGGTGGTGCAGAAAGAGTAATTACAACTTTAGCAAATTATTGGGCTAATAAAAATAAAGAAGTTCATCTATTTGTATTCAATGACTCGGATAGCTTTTATGCATTACACCCTTCCATCAAAATTCATTGTTTCACACAAACTCCGTCCAAAAATCCAATAGCTAGAATTACAAATATTCTTAAACCAGTTAAAGGTTATAAAATGACGCTTAAAGAAGTTAAACCTTCTGTAGTTATAAGTTTTTTGACAATCGTTAATATATTTAGTTTAAAAGCTTGTACAGACTTAAACATTCCAGTAATTATATCAGAAAGGAATAATGTTTTAGATTCACCCCAGAAATTTCATTGGAACTATTTAAGAAAAACGAATTATAAAAAAGCCTCAGCAATTGTTCTTCAAACAAAACGAAGTTTAAAGTGTTTTAGTCAATTAAGTATTAAATTGCCAAAAAATCAGCGGGTGATTTTCAATCCTCTTTCTGAGGAATACCAGCAAGAAGTAAACCTTTTAAGAAAAGAAGAATTAATTATTTCTATAGGTAGATTTGATGATTATAAACAGCAAGATGTTTTGCTAAAAGCGTTATCAACGATTGATTTAAAGAATTGGAAAGTTATTTTTGTTGGTGAAGGAAAGAATTTAGAAACGGTAAAACAGCTTTCAAAAGATCTAAATTTAGAGGACAAGGTTTCTTTTTTAGGTAAAAGAAAAGATGTGGTAAAACTGCTTGAAAGGGCTTCCATCTTTACACTAACTTCCAAATCAGAGGGGTTTCCTAATGCACTATGTGAAGCACTATCCCAAGGATGTGCATGTATTAGTTTTGATTGTGAATTTGGCCCTGATGAAATAATTAATAAAGAAAACGGCATACTGGTTGAAGCACAAAACACAGGGGAATTGGCGGAGGCTATCGATCAGCTCATTGTTTCGGATGAAAAAAGAGTGGAATTATCATTAAATGGAATGGAAATAAAGGAAAATTTGAGCGTGGAAAAAATTGTTGCTAAATGGGAAGATGTGATTGAATCGGTTATTTAATTTGTGAATTTGTATGATGATAATTGCAGATTCTGCAATTATCATCATACAAATTGAGGTAATTAAAATACATGCAAAGTAAAAAATATATTTTATTCTAAAGTTGGGGTATCTACGTTTAAAAATATTAGGTTTGTCAACTATCAAAAATTCTCTTATAAATAAAGCTCTTAAGGACACAGGATTCTATTTTGTTGGAACGGCAGGAACAAAATTAGTCAGCATTTTCACGATCCCCTTTATAACAAGGTCAGTGTCTATTGAAGAATTTGCGATTTACGACATGTTTTTCATTTTTTCTACTTTCCTTTGCATGATTATTGGACTTGGGATAGACTCAGGAATAGGAATTTTAATCAGTGAAAATAAGTCCGACAAAAAATTATTATCGGCATTATTATCCTTTTCATTATTTGTTCCTTTATTACTTCTGGGTATAATTTGGTTAGGAATTATTCCTTTTACAGGATTCTTAAATGAAGAATATTTTCCAGTAAAGGTTTTGAATTTGGTATTCCTTTACAATGTATTTTATTACATAAATTACATATTCTTTAATTTTATTAGATGGAACGGTAACGCAAAAAAGGGTGCGTTAGTTAATTTTATTTCTTCAACACTTGGAAATATTTTAGGTGTAGGAATTTTATATTTCTTTGATAACGGAATAGAGGGTTTTTTTACAGGTTTAATTCTAGGGAGTTTACTAGGCTTAATTTTGAATACGTTTTTTGTTTACTCCTATTTAACTCTTCGATTAAAAGAATACAAAAAAGAAATTATAGAATTGCTTAAACTTAGTATTCCATTCGTACCAAATTACCTTGCAAATACTACTTTAAACTTATCTGATAGAATAGTGATTTTAAGTTTTCTTCCTCCAAGAGAATTAGCCTTATATGCATTGACATTAAAGTTTGCGCAAATCCCTAATTTTTTCGTTTCTATTATTGCTAAGGGATTAGTTCCTATTATTTTTCAAAATCATTCGAATGAAAAAGGGAAAGATTTAGCACGTAAAGTTTACTATTACTCGCACTTTTCAATCATTTTTATTTTTCTTATTTCTTGGCCTCTTTCCGAACCGTTCCTTAATGTTTTTGGAGGTCCAAAGTACATAGAAGCTGCTTATATTTTACCAATGGTTATTGTTTTTAGTGTTATTAATAGTGCAAAACTGTTAAACGGATTTGCCTATAACA
>JAQXEE010000075.1 GCA_029251005.1 Flavobacteriales bacterium
GAGTATTCATAGTCTTCACAAATGAACCCTAAATTTCCAGGTATAACTGTTAAGTCTCCACCAGTTGTTAAAACAATTTCGTCAAATTTTTCACATCCTGCAGAGGTTGTAACGACAGCTTTATAAGTAGCGGATTCAGATACACTATAAGTAACACTTGAAGCGTCGTTTATTTTAGTGTTGTTTTTGTACCAAGCAATTGATTCACCACTTGCTAAAGTAATATTCGCATCTAATTCAACAGATTCACCACAAACTGTTTGGTCAGCACCCAAAACTGGAGATTGACAAGTATATTGAGAACAAGAAGATGTGAATCTATCGTTCATTGAATTTAATAATGAGTATGATGCATCATCTTGAGTAATTTCCCAAATTAAGAAACCTCCTAAACCTTTTTGACAAATTAGGTCAGCTTTTGCTTCTAACATTGGTTTAGAATTATACTTATGACCATTAAGGTCACCATCAACATCATTTAAGTAAGCGGTACTTGCAAAATCTTTGTAAGCAATTCCATCAGCGGGATCAGCCCATCCACCTTTTCCATAGAATGGTACACCTAAGATAAATTTTTCAGCTGGTAATTTCACACCATCAATTCCATTGGTAACATATCTTTCAACAACTGCTTCAGCACCTGCTACCGGTGAATTATGATTTCCGTAAGCATCAATATAAGCTAAATCATAATTCATACAATTTAAGAAATCAATGTATTCAAATACATCGGTATTTAAAAAGTCATCATGATATGTAGCAAAAGTACCAGGCATGTTTCTAGACGTACCACCAACTGCAATAGATAAGTCATAATGAACTCCATCAGTATTACCTTGAACGTCTAATGCTGCTCTTAAATCTTGACATAAAAGTAAGTGATTTGCAATCTCAGTAGAATTATCAGGGAATTCCCAGTCAATATCAACACCTTTAATTCTTTTACTATTTAATGAGTGATTTCCAGCAACGAATTTTACGATATCACTTACTAAAGTAGATCTTGATGACCCGTTAGCAGAGTTTGCTAGATGATTTGTAATGTTTGCTCCACCAACAGCTATATGTACATTAACACCTTGCGCGCTAGCTAAGTCTCTTAAGGTGTTCCATTCAGCTTGTTCGAATACTGTCTCATTTCCCCCAGCGTCTTTTGAACAAGATGCGGTCAAAGAACCTGAACCATTCGTTCCGATAAATCCATAAAAGATATCAGTGATTTTGTTGTACGGTAATGTACTTGCAGAAGATGCGTAGTAAGGATAGTACGCTACAATTTTCTGTGCTGTAGCTCCAAAAAAGGTAGCTGTAGCTAAAAGGACTCCTAGTAGTCTTTTTTTCATAGTAATAAGGTTTAAAATTAAGTTAGTTAATAGCTTAAATATTTAGTAGGGTTTTATTTAAGCGTTCCTAAGTTAATGAAAAAAAACACGAAGTAAAGTGGTTGTCAATCATTTTTGATGTTCATTATTATTAATTTTGTTAAAACTAAACTTAAGTTTCTGATTATTATGAAACTGAATGTTGATAAGTAATATTAAACTTCAAAATAAAATAGATGAAAGTTCATATTCTTTTAGTCTTACTTGCTTTTTCAGAAATATCTTGTAAAATAAAAGATTCTAAAGTAGCAGCTCCAAATGTGTATTCAACTGTTTTAACAGATTCTGTTTTCACAGGTGGAATAGAAGGTCCCGCAGTAAATGAGGAAGGTGACTTGTTTGTGGTAAATTACCGAAAAAATGGAACGATTGGTGTTAAGAAGTCAAATGCAGACTCGTTTAAGTTGTTTTTAAAATTACCGAAGAATAGTATTGGGAATGGTATTAGGTTTGATTTCAACGGGGATATGTTTATAGCCGATTATGTTAATCATAATGTATTAAAGGTTGAAAAAGGAACAAAGCAAGTTGAAGTGTTTGCGCATGACTCAACCATGAACCAACCCAATGACTTAACCTTAATGGACAACGGAATAGGTTTTACCTCCGACCCTAATTGGGGAGATTCAACTGGTAACTTATGGAGGTTTTCGAAAGAGACTGGTTTTGAATTGATTGAATCAAACATGGGCACTACAAATGGAGTGGAGGTTAGTCCGGATAATAAAAGATTGTATGTGAATGAAAGTATCCAGCGAAAAGTGTGGAGTTACGATTTGGGTATTGATGGTAGTGTATCGAACAAAAAAATGCTAATTGAGTTTCCTGACTTTGGATTGGATGGTATGCGATGTGATGAGGATGGAAATCTTTACATCGCGAGATATGGTAAAGGAGTAATTGCAGTGGTTTCTTCCAATGGTAAGTTATTGTATGAGATTAAATTGAGTGGAACTAAACCCACTAATGTCGCTTTCGATAAAAAAACAAAAAAAACTTTATATGTAACGATGCAAGAAAAAAAATGGGTGGAAGTTGTTAAACTCCCATAGTCTTTATTCGTTTGATATCTGAGATAAATACGATGAGTAAAACCGAATATTCTAAAGCAACAAAGAGCTGTTTTGTTTCGTCGGCTAATCGACTGTCGTAAAATGAATAGGATAGAAAAATCAACATACTCCATGCTTTTGGGTAATGCAATTTCGAAATGATTCCAAGTCCAAGCGGTATGATCGCATACCAAGGGTGAACAATTGGAGAGAAGAACAGGTAAGTACTGATGATAAAGGTTAAACCTGTAAATATCACTCTTCGGTTACGGTATCGATATTTCCATGTTATTGTTAATATAATACCTAGAGATATAAGTGATAAAACCGGTCCTGCTATTTTTATTAAATCGTATCCCAACAGTTGAATACCAGCCCATTTTACTAGGTTAAAAACACTTCCATTAAACTCAAAGGTTTGAAAGTAGAGGTTTAAACTATTCAATAGGTGAAAAAAGTTCTCGGAATTAATAAAGGGTAAAAAGACGATTAGGAACAAAGGAATAATTCCGAGCATTAATTTTAACCATCGATGACCTCCTCCTTTTAATAAAATTAGTGGCAAAAACATTAAGCTAAAAAGCTTACTACAGACAGAAAGAGCGACTAAAAAACCTCCTTTTAAATCTTTTAATTGAGTAACGGAAAGTAATCCTGAAAGCAGAAAAAATAATAAAATTCCCTCAGCGTGTAAGTTTCCTGTTATTTCAAGAATAACAAGCGGATTAAACCAATACCAAATGACTTTATTGGGATTTAAGCTAAAGCGAGTTATAATTTTTGAGAGCACAAAGAATGTCGCTATCTCAAAGGCCAGTAGAGTAAGTCTCATTATAATAATTCCTCCAAAAACGCTTTTTGGTATTGCAGATATGTAATATATCCATTGATTTACTGGGGGATATATTGAATAGTAATCAGGTGAGTTTATGCCTTTGTATAACTCCTGAGCAAAACTATTATCTATAAAAAGCGAAGTGATTTCGCTAGGTTTAAATTCAAATGGATTGATGCCTTGATTGCTTAAAAAGCCATCCCATAAGAATCTAAAATAATCATCACTTAAAATTGGGATAGAAAAGATTAATGCAATTCTGAAAGCAATTCCAATAAGTAATAACGATTTAAAGTTAAATGTGAGTTGACTTAAAATGAATACTCCCGAACATCCTAAGGTGAAAAAAGCAATTAATAAACTAAAATCTCCTCTTTGGAGTATATAACCTAGCATTATTACACTTATGAATATAAGTGTAATTCCAACTGATTTTTTTAAACCATTTTCCAGATGAAGCATTAATTACCGAGTGCTGTGTTTGTATGAAAAAAAGGCAACATATCCAAAGCCTAAGGCTAACATACAATGAAAAGGTAGTAATCCAAAATCTTTTAAGCTAAAGGCTGAGTAAATACCGAAAAGTGCATAAAAACACATCAATAACTCTAAAAAGGTTAAAGCGTTAAAAGTACTTATGATGTATTGTTTTTTATCCTTCCAACTTCCTCCAGTTTCTGTGATATTAAATTTTGGAGTTCTCACAAAAGGCGACTTGATTCCAAGGTAACCTTCAAAAACAGCAATAGCATTGTGTAGAGATAACCCCATGCTCACACTTAAAAATAAAGGAAATTGAAAGAAAAATTTAAGACCTGATGCTTTTTTATCAAGACGTTTTAGAGACACATAATAATAAACAGCTAAAACAAGTAAACTTACAATTAGAATAGAAGCTATTTGGTATAATAACTTCAGCTCTGGAGTATTTTGCTTGATGTACAAAATGGGAATACTCAAGATAGAAGTCATGAAGATGCAAATAAACAAAAAGCTGTTTAATAAGTGAAAAGTACCATGTATTTTGGTTAGTACTCCAAGTCCTTTTGTTGTTATGAATTTTCTTAGATTTTTTTTTGCGGTTTCGGCAGCACCTTTAGTCCATCTGAATTGTTGGGTTTTTAAGGCATTCATAGCAACAGGTAATTCCGCAGGACAACCTACTTCTTCCAAAAATTTAAATTTCCAACCTTTCATTTGAGCACGGTAGCTCAAATCCAGATCTTCTGTTATAGTGTCACTTTGCCATCCGCCAGCATCTTCAATACATGATTTCCTCCAAACCCCAGCAGTACCATTAAAATTAATGAAATGGTTCGCTGAATTTTTAGCACTCTGTTCTATTGTAAAATGTGCATCTAACCCAAAAGCTTGTAATTGAGTTAATAGACTAAAGTTTTTATTAAGGTGTGCCCAACGGGTTTGCACAACTCCAATGTTTTCCTTTTTAAAGTAAGGCACCGTTTTCTTTAAAAAATCATTTTCGGGTAAAAAGTCAGCATCAAATATGGCAATAAATTCACCTTTTATTACTTGCATTCCCTCATGCAGCGCTCCAGCTTTAAAACCTGTGTTTTTATTTCTTGTAAATTGGGATATATTAAACCCAAGTTGCTTTACTGCTTCAACCTTCTTTTTTACAATTTCAAGTGTTTCATCATTAGAATCATCTAAGATTTGAATTTCCAGTTTGTCTATCGGGTAATCTATTTTGATAACCTGATCAATCAATCGATCGATAACATATTTTTCATTGTAAATGGGCAACTGTATAGTTACGTAAGGGATGAAAGCGTCTGTAAATTCTTCAACAGAATCAGCTCTCTTTTTTTTGTGTTTGATGTAGAGGATAATTAGATGACCTTGTATGATGCTGTAGCAAAAAATAAAGCTCATGAAGAAAATGTATAACCCCAGTATTAGATTGTTCATTTAAAACAGCTCTTTAAAAATAGTTGTAATTATTTTATACCCTGCCAAAACGGTTCCTTTTAAAGTTCCTGATACTTTTGATTTTCCTATTCGTACTTTATAATTAACGGGAACTTCACAAATGTCCATTTTTTGTTTTGCTGCCTTAACCTGCATTTCTACTGTCCAACCATAAGTTTTGTCTTTCATATTTAAGGCAATCAATTGATCATACTTAATGGCTCTAAAAGGGCCTAAGTCAGTGAATTCAATGTTATAAAGTAATTTTATTAAAAATGTAGCAAGCCAGTTTCCAAAAACTTGTTGTGGAGTCATGCTTTTTTTCTCTTTTAAACCTGTTTTTCGAGAACCAATAACCAAGTCCTTTCCTTCATAAAGAATAGGTGCAATGACTTGTGTTAATTCTCCTGGATAATCAGAATAATCAGCATCAAGGAAAACAATAATGTCAGTTTGGGTTTTTAATGATTTCACGTAATTGATTCCTTTTAAGCATGCTCTTCCGTAGCCTTGTTGAGGTTCATCTAAAACGGTAGCGCCATGCTTTTTAGCAACAGTTTTTGTTTCGTCATTGGAGTTATTGTTAACAACGATTATTTCGGTAACGATAGCCTTAGGTATCTCATCAATCACTTTTCCTACAGCATTTTCTTCGTTAAACGCAGGGATGATAACTCTAACTATTTTGTCCAAAGATTAGTGATTAATTGAGTGGGTAAATATACCTTTTTCGTTGTAATATTTCCAATGAAGAGCTTGCTTGTTTTTAATCATCCAACCTTCTGAAATTAAAATGTCAGCATTATAATTTTTCCAATATCCATCTTTAAGGTTGTTGGCGTACTCTCCTTCAGACAATATTGTTTCTTCTGAATCATAATAGGTCCAATATCCAGATTTTAAACCATCATGGTAAAAGCCTTCTGACTGCCTTGAACCATTTGAATTGTAGATGATCCAAAAACCTGATTTTTTATCTTCCGAAAAAGCACCTTCTTTAATTAATATTCCATTTGAAGAATAGTATTTCCACCAACCATGTTTAACGTTTCCAACTTTCCATCCTTCTTCAATAATTTTTTTGGATTGGCTAATTATTTTATGATAGAATTGATTATTGGGATAGGCTGTTACAAATTCAGAAGTGATAGATTTCGAATATAAAGTGAGTAGAATAAGCGATATGGTAACGAATACGCGCATTTTGGAAATATACCTTGAATTATATGACGAGTTTGTCCTTGACTTTACTAATTAAACTTTTACAGATTTATTCTCCTCGGTATAAATAAGATAAGTTTGAATATTCTTAAAGTTTAGCGTGGTCAATAAATCTTTATAATTGTTAATCTGCCTAGCATCTTTTTTGAGTACTGATCCTGTCTTAAAATCAATCAAATAAGTAACGTTGGCGATTGATATAATTCGATCAGGTCTGTAAGAAGAACCATCTTTTGTGATAATCTCTTTTTCTATAATATGTTTTCCTTTTCCCCATATTGATTGAAGAGGTTCTAGTTTTAGCGTATTTGTAACTAAAGCCTTAATGTGCTTTGCATCCGCTTTTTCAATCATTCCATCATTTACCATTTGAGCAATCGTTTCCTCAATGTTTAATTCTGCATTTAATCTTGCGAAAATTGAATGAATCAAATTACCGAATTTCCGAGGATCTGATTTTATAAATGATTCTTCAGAGTTTTGAGGTACGTTCCAAATAGCAGGAGCAGAAAAACTTATTTTAATTTTACTTCTCCAGTTTTCATGTTTTAGATCTTTGATTTCAATCGCAGTTGACTTGAATTTAGATGCCTTTGTGTTTTTGTTGTCCTTGATTGTTTTTGTCCCAAACGAAAATGTTTGCTCATCAACAGGATTTAAAGAATTTAAAACTGGGTGAAAAAAGGTTTCAATTCCTTTTATTTCTTTTGGCTCTTTACTAGGCTCTTCTATCGTAATATAGGTTTCTTCAGCAGCTCTTGTTAAAGCTACATATAGTACGTTGAGTTCATCAAGCGTTATTTTTAAATTTTCTTGTTCAGAATTTTCTGAATAGTCTGTTTTTAAAATAGACTTATTATTAGATGTTAAAGAAGTTGGTATACCAAATTCCTCACTTGATGTATCAAGCCATAGCCAAGCACTCCTAACAGGTTTTCGATTTGCAAAAGGTAATATTACAACTGGAAATTCTAATCCTTTTGAACTGTGAATAGTCATTAAAGTAACAGCATTATTTGTTTCTGGAGTTGCAATTTTAATTTTGTCTTTTTTCTCATTCCAAAATTCGATAAATTCTGATGCGCTTGATAATCCAGATTTTTGCCGTACATGATCCAGAAATGTTTGAATAAATGGGGTGTTTTTTTGAATAGAAAAAGTACTTATAATTTCCTCAAAAGCTTCGTAAATAGACATCCCTGATATTCCAGGTAATTTAACGTCAAAAACAGTATCTAATAAGTTAACGAGAACTTGATAAGGTTGTGTGTTTTTATTAAAAAGCTTTAAAAAATCAACAGCTTCTTCCCGATTTAGGTAAGTTCCAATTTGTACAATAGCATCAATATCTTGGTTATTCATGATAACCTTAAATACATTTACCAAAAAGTTAACTTCAGGTGATTGGACAAGATTTAAACTCTCATTGGATAATACTTCAATATTCTCTTTGGTTAAATATTCAGCTATTAAGGCTAAATCAGCATTTCTTCTTGATAATACGCAAATTTCAGATCGGTTACGACCTCTGGCATCGTTATCTCTAATTACTTTTAATATTTCATCTAGAGAATTATCGATGTAATCTTCTTTTTTAAAAAGTTTAATTTGTGCGTAACCACCTGTCTTTTTTGTTCCAACTTTTTGCTGGTATTCAGCATAATATGTTTCGAAGAAATCAGGAAGTTGAGATAGTAATTCTTTAAAAAAAAGATTGTTAAATTGAATAGTCTCTTTTGTTGATCGATAATTACTATCCAAGTTTTTTGGGTTGAATTGACGTTTTAATGTTTGAATTCTTTCCTGTATAATTTCATTGTCTGCAAATTGAGGTGCTTCAGGTAAAAGTGCAAATTGATCAACATCCCCGCCTCTCCATCTATAAATGGCTTGTTTGGCATCGCCAACGATTAAGTTTCGATTATTGTAAGCCAAAGAGTTTTCTAATAATGGTAATAAATTTTGCCATTGAAGTGTAGAAGTGTCTTGAAATTCATCAATTAAATAATTATTATATTTTTCTCCAATTCGTTCGTAGATAAATGGAATAGGTTGTTCAATAACTACTTCGGCTACTTTTTTATTAAATTCTGATATATGAATGAAGTTTTGTTCTTCTCTGATAATCTCAACTTGTTTTTCAATTTCATTTAGTAAACCAAGTTGAAATAGGTTTTTGTGTACGTTTTGTTTTAAAACATAATCACTGAGGTGTTCAGCTTTATATTGCTCTAAGTCTGAAAATAAGTTATTTAGTTCACTTTGAGTTTTGGAATCAATATTTCCTTCATTTCCTTTAGATCCCCATTCTTCGTCTTCAATATTTTTAAAATAAGTAGGAGCAGCAGGATCTGTAAATAATTTAGAGTTTATTTTTTCGTCTTTGAAATACGCCCAAATATTACCCCTTGTTTTTCCTTTTAAATATTCGGGTGATAGGTTAGCTTTTTTTAAAGCGACATGCCCCAATTTATATTTATTGGTAACGGCTTCTTCGTACTTTTGTATATCCTTTCCAATCTCGGCTTTTACCTTTACAAAATCCTCTAGCTTGAACTTACTCAACAGTTTTGTTTGCTCAACAGAGTCTTCATTTAATGACAATTCAGCAATTTTCAACAGACTTGTTTGAATATTCCAGCTTTCATCATTTTGTGCTAACTGTTTGATATAATTAACTAGAAAAGCAGTTAGTTTTTTATCTTTTCCTGTTTCGGATAATAAATTGTTAATGGCCTGGCTAAGCAAACTTTTTCCATCTAGTTCAACCTCAAAATTATAAGGTAATTGAAGGTCAAATGAAAAGCTTCTAATGATTTTTAAAATGAATTTGTCAATTGTAGTAATATTGAAATCCGAGTAATTGTGTAAAATGGATTGCAACATAATGAACGACCTTTTCTGTAATTGGCCTTCCTTTATTACTATAGATTTACATAAATCATCAAACATCAACTTTTCGCCGTTTTGCAATAAATTTGGTTGGCAAAATGATTTTAAATAAAAAGTCACCCTGTCTTTCATTTCTGCAGCCGCCTTATTAGTAAAGGTGATTGCTAAAATGTTTTTATACCTTTCTGGTGATTTATCGGATAAAGCGATGGTTAAGTATTCTTTAACAAGCGTGTATGTTTTACCTGATCCAGCAGAAGATTTATAAACGAGGAAGTTTTTGTTTGAATTCATTACCACTAAAATATAGGATTATGTTAAATATTTGAAATATAGTTCTGAACACTTTTAATATTGCTATTTTTGCACAGGAGATGAAATTTTTAATTACCATTTTTTTATTTATTATTTCTTTGCAAATCTTTGCTTGCGATGGTTGTAATATATCCACTGGTTTAGTTAATTCTGATCCCGTTGATTATCTATCTATAAAGCATCGAAATATATATTATTCGGGTGAACAAATACCCTTCTTCCGACACACGGGAGAAGGAGGTGCTTTAGCAGAAACTTACAGATCTTATGATTTAATCGGGAAATATTTTTTCTATCGAAATTTTTACCTTCAAGGATTGCTTTCAATAA
Source organism: Flavobacteriales bacterium (assembly GCA_029251005.1). Classification (GTDB taxonomy): domain Bacteria; phylum Bacteroidota; class Bacteroidia; order Flavobacteriales_C. The sequence continues at coordinate 9,960 of JAQXEE010000075.1, forward strand.
GCGATATAAATATTGAATCTCACGAATTAGATACTAATATTTCTGGATTATCTGATCCTGTATTACTCTTAGGGTATCAGAATATAGCTGTATTTGAAAAATGGCAGTTGACTTATAATTTTTTTGGAGGGCTTGATTTTGGAATCGGAGAATATGATGTTTCCATGCCAAATGATTTTGATTTTATAGAGTTTTCACCAGGAAGTAAAAGTTCCGATGCATTGATTGGTGTTGAATTTATGGCGAGATTTAAAAAAGTTGGATTTTTAACTAAATCTAATCTTAAAGTGGGCCTTTTGAATAATGACAAATACAGGTTTGGTCAAGTAATAAATTCTTCACTTGCAACGGCTTATTATCACGAAAGGGAGAAGCTGATGTATGTGCCATATATCGGAATTACTTATGAGAACGACTTGGTTGATCAGTCAAATAATAAGCAAGTACTAAACTCTTCTTCAGAGTTGCTTTATGGAGATTTAGGAGTCAATTTATTCTTTAACAAAAAGATTTTGCTCGGTGGTAAATACCAATTTAGGATTTATAAGGACGTACCAGGTTGGAAGTCACTTGACGTAAGTGGTTTTGAAATGGAGCTGACTTATGTTTTTGGAATGTAAGAAAAAAGGAAACTAATTATTCATGTTTTTAGAAATCAAAACATTTGATAAATTAGAATCCAAAATTGAAAAAGTGTTGAGTAGACACAAATAACATAAGAAAAATCTATATTCTATAAACTTTAGATATTCTTTTGTGATAGTTTCGTGATAATTGAATTCTACTTTTACTTCAGAACTTAAAAGAAGATTGTTATGAATATCTCTGGAGCGTATATTTCGAATACAAATCAAGAAGAAGTTTTAAAAGTAACCAAAAGCTTCAAGAAAGATCAGGCTGTTTATCAGCAAGGGGATAATGCTGTTAAGTATTACAAAGTTATTTCTGGAATTGTTGTGATCGGAAGCTACACTGCTGAAGGGAAAATGGTTTACAAAAGTTTAGTTCATGAAAATGGGTTTTTCGGTGATGAGGTTGTGAGCGGCTTGAAAGAGAGAGTGAATTTTGCTTTGGCCTTTTCAAAAGACCTAGTGATTGAGGAATACAAGCAAGATTCCTTTTGGATTAATCAATTTCATCAAAAGGAAGTTTTAAAAAGTAGTTTGCAAAGGAATCTTAACATTCAACATACTATGGAAGTTAACTCCTCTATGGCGGTAGAAGATCGAGTTCGTCATTTCTTAATAGGCTTGGCTGATAAAAAGTCAATTAAACTACTTCTGGGTGAGGTTATGGTTAGAATGCATGTGAAACATAAAGAACTTGCATTTGCCTGTAATTCATCAAGACAATGCGTTTCGTCCGTAATAAGTAAGTTTCAGAAAGAGGGGGGGTTACGAATGGATCGAACTTCTTTTATTTTATCATCAGATTTTTAAAGGTGAGCTCAACTTTATTTGCTTTATAAATCTTTTTTTCTTCGTTCTTCTCAAAATAAGTATTTGGCAATATATTGAGATTTTAGTGAGTAATAATGCATTTATCTGCCTTAAGTTATAAATCGACGCGCTGTTTGGTCAATTACTATCTGATTTCTAAAATCCTAAATTTTTCTCTAAATAGATTCAGCTGCATTTTAGTTTATGAAGATTTTGCTTCATAAACTGTGATAATTCAAAAACTATTTGTGTAGTAACAATTCATTAGTGTTTTTAATAATTTAAATTTGCGGCATCAGTATGATGCGACTTTTTTTAATCTTTTTCACCATCTCCAGTTTGACCTTTGCTCAAGAAGCTATTCAGGATACTGCTATTATTGATACGGGTTATCAAAAAATAAAATTAAAAAAACATCAAATAAAAGCTGTTTTTGGGTTTCTAGGGCAAGACGGCGATCATTCAGCAGTTACAGGTGGAGAAGGAACAGAGGAATTGCACGTGCAATCTGCTAGGATTATCTATTTAAAAAAAACTAAAAAGAATAATCAATGGAATCTTAAAGGAGGGATAGATCAAATTACTTCTGCTTCTACTGATAGAATAGACTTTATTAAGTCTTCTGCAAGTTATCACGATTTAAGAGGGCAGGTTAATATTGGATTTGCCTATTCAGATTCAACCGATACCAATACCTATATTGGAGTTATTGGTTCATCTTTGGAATCAGATTACTGGAGTAGGCAGTTTGGTGTGAAATACAAACGAAAAACGAAATACGGAGGGATAATTCAACTTAAATTAAATTATAATTGGGATGAATTACGTTGGGGAATCATAACAGCAGGAATTTTTGATTTTACAAAAATGGTTTATCCTTCTGAGCTGAGAGGAACAAACTGGTTTAATAAAAGCCACAGGAATTCTTTAACTTTATCATCTAAGTATACCTTGATTTCTAGTCAAAGAAGCCGATTAGGTGTTATGTTTGATTTTACTATTCAAGAAGGAATTTTAAGTACACCTTTTCATCGTGTTTACTTTAACAATGGTGATTTAAGAGTTGAGAGATTACCTTTTAAAAGAGTTAAATTGCCCTTGAGTGTACAGTATAATTATTTTATTTCCAATGGCTTGATAATTAAAAATTACTTTCGGTATTACTGGGATTCGTTTGGAATGAATAGTTATACTTTTTCGCTTCAAGCCCCAATTAAAGTTAAGTATTGGTTGTGGCTGAAACCTTTTTTGAGGTTTTACCATCAAAGCGGGATTAATTATTTTAAGCCTTATGCAAACCATTCACCGAGCCAGCGTTACTATACATCAGATTATGATTTAAGCAAGTTTAATTCTCTTAATTATGGATTGAGTTTAAAGGTTAAAAAACGGCCTAGTTGGGATAGGATTAACGGTTATGTATTTAACTTTGAAAATTATTTAAGATCTGATGGATTAAGTTTTTGGCAAACTTCTTTTAAAATTGATGTTTCCTTTTGATATTTATAGCTGCATGGCAAAAGAGATTATTTTCATAAGACACTCAAGTTTATCCGTTCCAAGGGGCATTTGTTATGGGTTCTCTAATATTGACGTTTCTATCAATTTTTCTAATGAAGCAGATAAACTTAAGCGAAACTTAAATGGTTTTAAGCCCGACTTGGTGATTAGTTCGCCACTTCAACGTTGTGTTAAGTTGGCTGCAAGAATGTTTGATTCTGATCTTGAAATTAATCAAGGTCTAAAGGAGGTAAATTACGGTGATTGGGAAGGTAAACCGTGGGAGGAAATTAAGGTTAAAGGAGATAATCTTTGGATGTACGCTAACACAAGTAATCAACCTCCAAACGGCGAAAGCTTTGCTGAACTGAAAGATAGAGTTGTAAATCAGCTAGATTCGATTTTAAATCGAAAAGAAGATAAGATTGCTGTCATTTGCCATGGAGGAGTAATGAGATCAATACTCTCTCATTTATTAAAAACACCTTTAGAAGTGACACGAAGTTACCACATTCATTATACTGGATTTGTTAAGTTTATTAATACTAGAGAAGGTTGGAGATTAAGTGAATTAAATTCCGGTGAATTATAATTACTCAATAATCATAGCTGCTAATTTCACTTTTTCGGCAACTAACTGACTGATTTCAATAGAGTTTAATGCTTTAGGTATTGTTAAATCATTGTCCAAGTTGTTTACAATACTTTCAACAAACATTTTAACTTCTTCCTGAATAGGGTTGCTTTTGGCAATATTTGGTTTTTGATAAAAAACTTCTTTCTCAACACCATCAGTAAGTTTCAAGGTCATGGCACCTTTTCCTTTTTCATTACCTGATTTCATTTGAAATAGGTGAGCTTTGTTCTCTTGGAAATCTACATTAATGTATGAGTTTCTTTGGAAGAAACGCATTTTATGCATTGGGTTTAAGCTTATCCTGCTTGCTGTTAAATTTGCAACACAACCATTGTCAAATTCGATTCTGGCATTTGTTATATCAGGAGTTCCATTTACAACGGCAACTCCGTTTGCACTTATTTTTTTAACAGAAGATTGAACAATACTTAGAATAACATCAATGTCCTTTATCATTAAGTTTTGAATAACAGATGTATTTGTTAATTCGCTATTAATGCTTTGTAATTGATGACTTTCGATAAACATCGGAGAATCAAACTTATCTTTGATTCCTAAGTAAACTGGTGTGAATTTAAGTGGATTTCCTACTTGTAATTTAATGTTAGCTTCGTGTGCTAAATTCATTAATTCGTTTCCTCTGTCGGTATCAATTATAAAGGGAAATTCAACAAGTGTATGTATTTGATTTTTTATTGATCGTTCAATCACATCTTCGTGATTGGCAGATTTACTACTGATGTATACTGCATCGGTAGCTAATAGTAATTCATTTAATGATGAAAATCGGGCAAAATTATTGGCGAAGTTTTCATCGTTGATGCAATGAAATCCAATAAACTGGATTTCCTTCATTTCAGCGATTGAAGAGCATAATTTTGGTAGTTCACTTACTACGCCTATAATTCCTATTCTTAACATAAAAATGTTTGTACTTAGCAAATGTAACAGACCTAATCAAAGTTTGTTGCAAGTACTTTTGTAAAGAATTAACAAGTGATTTTTAAAATCTTAGTATGATCGATACATATAGGCACAAAGGAATGCGTAAAAATATGCTTGATGAATTGAGGCTGAAAGGCATTAAGGATGAAAATGTATTGGAGGCAATGGATAAAGTTCCACGGCACTGGTTTTTAGATGAAGCTTTTTTGGAGATATCGTATCAAAACACGGCCTTCCCAATTGGTTGTGATCAAACAATTTCGCACCCCTATACAGTTGCTCGTCAATCGGAACTTTTAGGTATAAAAAAAGGTGACAAAGTTTTAGAAATTGGAACTGGCTGTGGATATCAGACCTCAATTTTATTTTTCTTAGGAGCTAAAGTTTTTAGCATTGAACGTCAAAAAGATCTTCATGTGAAAACAAAAAAAATGCTTGATGAGCTAAGATTTCGCACGCATCTTAAATATGGTGATGGTTATAAAGGTTTGCCTACCTATGGTCCTTTTGATAAAATAATAGTAACTGCAGGAGCTCCTTTCATCCCTAATCCATTATTACAACAACTTACTATTGGTGGTCGTTTAGTTATTCCCATTGGCGATGGAAAGCAAATTATGACTGTAATCGACCGTGTTGGTAAAACAGAGTTTGAAAAACAAGAACTTGGTGAGTTTGCTTTTGTTCCTATGTTAGAAAAAAAGGTTTAGTGATTATTTAATCAACAATAAGTGATGTGATATTTGATAACTCTTGACTTTTTTCCGTATTTCCTATTTAGTGTGCACTATTTTCAATCAAATATTGGAAATTATTTCACCTAAAAAATGAGTAATAGACTTTAATTCTGACAATTACCCTCCTATGGGTTGTCGTTATATATATCCTAACGATTAAATTGTTAAGTCTTGCTTTTAAGATTGAAGTGTTCATTATTCTGCACTATGCTACGCTGGTAAGTATTCTTTAGAAAGAGAAGATTGTAGTTACATAATTTGTTAGTTAAAGCTAAGAGTACAATTAAAAGCGCATTAACAACATATTTAATAACCCTTTTCCAAAACACTAATTACTTAAAACTCGGAATCTATTAGTTAATTTAGAGTATATCAATATTAAAATGGATTAGGACATGAATGTCCTTTTTTTAAGAAGCTAATTTTATTTTTCCAAATAGGATAAAAAGTGATTCGGATTTGGTATTTATTTGGTGTGAAAGAGCCTGAAGCTGCTTCGATATTCCCTTCGTTTGAAACGTAAGTTTTATATTCTCCCATTTTTGAAATAGGAATAAATGTATAATCAAGTCCAATTCTGAAATGAAATTTGGTGTTTTTTTCTTCTAATAAATCTATACCTAAAGTTAATTCTGGGTAGATTAACCAGGATGTTTTAAAGTTTGATATATATTTATTGGTGCCAGCGAAACCTGTTTTTTCTTGAAATAAATTCGCGGATGATAACGCTATACCTAGTTTAAAAAACATATAGGAATAATTAGGGATAGGATAATTAATACTTGCAGGAATTGATAGGTGTAGGAAGTGATATTGTCCGTTTTTTTGACTTTCCCCGTAATGAAAATGGTATTGTTGGTATTTTAACTCTGTACCAATGTGGATGTCGTATGCTTTTCCAAATCTCTTCCAATAGTCTAAACCGCCGCCTATTCCGTATTCTGCATGAGGGACATCTTTATCATCCTCAAAAACATGACCGTCTCCACCAGTTGGAAGTATTGGAGTGAAACTAATTCCAAGCATTCCGTTTTTAGGTGCCTTATTGATAAAGCCAAAACAAAAATTACTTCCCATTAATAGAATTATCCCAATTATTATAGTGATTGATTTATTCAAGAATTTATAATGCTATGTTTAGTTTTTTAGGGTGTTTTACTTCAAATTCAAAAAAGGTAGATTGTTTTGTATTTGCAGGGATTTTTAAATTCCATTCAAGCATCCCTGTCTCTTCATTAATTTTTAAATCTTGACCTAGTTTGTAGTCTACTTTTATCTTATTGTTTTTAGAAATTGGAACTTGGTCAAGAATCTCAATTGAAATTTCTTCGTTTCGATTGTTCTTGACCGTTATTTGATATCCTCGTTTTTTCACAGCTCCTAAAATGGTTGAATTATTCATGCATTTTTCTTCTTGTTTAACACGGTTAACTAAAATACTTTGATCTTTTCCTAAGGAAATAGCAAAAGTGTCTTCCATTATTTTAGGATTTAAAAATGATTTACCTACAAAAGTTTCATCAAAGTAAATGTGATACTTACCTGGGATTAATGGCATTTTTTCTAACTGGGTAACTTCAGCTATCAAGAAAACATCGTTGTTTACTTTAGGAACAGAATAGTAATGGAAGGCTGCAGGTAAATCTCTTTTTAAAAGAGTTACTCTTTTTTCTCCCGCTCCAGTATTAAGGGAGAATAATTGTGGGACCTGAAACGAACTAAAAGTTAAATTCTGAGTTTGGACTGCTTTGCGTTTTCGGTAATGGCTTGTTTGTGGCTCTTTATCGTCAGAGGATTTATTTAAAGAACCAACTTTTTCTTCAGATTCATAATTATCTAGTCTGAGATTTGAATTAAAATAGGATAGTGATTGTTGGTTTAGTCTCCATGGGTGTAAATTCGGCTTACTTCCATTTAAAACAGGATTTCCGGTAGCAATGGTCAATTTAACACCATCCCAGTTAGCTCCCGTATTTTGGAAGACCATTGCGTTGTATTCAAAATTAATTGGTAAATCAATATTTGAAGCTCTCATGTTGTAAAGTGGTTGCCATCCGCATTTGTAAACATGGTAAGAAATGTTAAGTTTTGATTTTATGCTTTTACCCGATTGAACCAAGATTTCGATTTCGCCTGTTTTGGATGACTTTACTTTTTGCAACTCTTTTTGTTGCTTGACTAACTTATTTCGAACATCCTGGAATTTGCCCAATTGGTGTTTGTTGTCTGTTATTTTTTTTATTAATTCTGGAAGCTTTTTTTTGTAGTAAAAAACAAAATCTTTTATATCATCCACATCTAATGTAGAATTTCCTTTAATGGATTGATTGACTAAAATTAAATCATATTCTACTTTTAGATATTCCAATTGATCTTTGATGTTTAATATATCTAAATCTATTTGCTTAATAGATGATTTAAGTTGCTTTAATTTAGGTTTATCTTTTGTTTCCTTTAGATAATTGATGGTAAATTTGACATCAAGAATTTTAACTCCTGGTATTTTGGCTTGAATTGTATTGTTATTTATGAAGGGTGAAATTCCTGATATCTTAATCGTATCGATTCCTTGCTTAATTTGAATGTTTTGACTTCTTTTTATTTCCGCCCCTTGAGAGAAAACTTTAACAGCGCTTATTTTTGGGGTTATTTGTGCAAAAATTCCAATTGAAAGTAATTGAAGAAGTAAAACAAGGTTTATAGTAAAGTTCATTTTGTAATAGTTTGAGCTTTAAATTTAATGATGATCTACCTTTGAATAAGTACTTGTTGATGGAATCTTGGTTATTTGTTGAAAACTTTTAGATTTAGTAATTAGATTTGTTGGCGAACACCTCTTTTAAGTATATTATGGCAGAAATAAGGCCTTTGATTTTAGTTGTTAACGATGATGGAATTACAGCTCCAGGAATCAGAGCGTTAATTTCTTATGTTAAAGAATTTGGAGATATTATTGTTATTGCACCAGATAAAGCTATGAGCGGAATGGGGCATGCAATAACAATTAATGATACTTTACGTTTGAATAAATTGAGTAGTGATATAGGAATTGAAGAGTATAGCTGTTCAGGAACGCCTGTGGATTGTGTGAAGTTTGGAACAAAAGTTGTTTCTAAAAATCGCAAGATTGATTTAGTGGTAAGTGGTATAAATCATGGTACAAACTCATCCATTAACGTTATTTATTCTGGTACTATGTCGGCTGCTGTTGAGGGGTCGGTTGAAGGTATTTCTAGTATTGGTTTTTCTTTAGATAATCACGCTGCAGATGCTGATTTTTCAGCTTGTGAGAGTTATGTTAAAACTATTGTTCGAAAGATGTTAGACGATCCTGCGGAAAAAGGATTTTCATTAAATGTAAATTTTCCTAATGTTCCTAAAGAAGAAATAAAAGGATTGAGGGTTTGTAGACAAGCAAAAGCATATTGGGAGGAAACTTTTGATGAACGAAAGGATCCTTCTGGTGGAAGTTATTATTGGCTGACAGGCGAGTTTAAGTATCAAGATAGTGGAGAGGATACCGATATTTGGGCACTGGAAAATAATTATGTTTCAGTAGTGCCTACTAAATTTGATTTGACAGATTATGATGCTATTAAAACGTTAAATGATTGGGATGGAAATAAGTAAAGATCAAAGGAGGGAAAGACTGGTTGGAGTCCTTTTGGGAACTTTACTCCCTGTGATTACACTTTTAATTGCAAACTATGTATTATTACAATACTATCCGATTACGATTGATGAGTTTGGATTAATACGTGTTCAAAGAGATTACAGTGCTTTTTTATGGGAGAACATCGCCGAAGCCGGTAAGTACGCAGTGTTCTTTTGTTTGTCTATTAATATGCCTTTGGTAATGCTTTTATCTCAAAGAAAGCTGTTATTTATGGCCAATGGAGTTGTAATTCCAACGGTGATTTATTCTGTTGTGTTAGTTTTTTTAAGGATCTTATTATGAGATATTATATTGTTGCGGGAGAGGCCTCAGGCGACCTTCACGGAAGTAATTTAATGAAGGAATTAAAAACGCAAGATTCGGTCGCTGAATTCAGATTTTTTGGGGGAGATAAAATGAAAGCGGTTGGTGGTACTTTAGTAAACCATTATCGAGATACTGCCTTTATGGGGTTTGTACCTGTAATCTTAAATCTGAGGACAATCTTAAGGAATATTAAAAACTGCCAGCAAGACGTTTTAGCATTTGATCCGGATGTGGTGATTTTGATTGATTATCCCGGGTTTAATTTAAAAATTGCAAAATTTGCCTTCGAAAAAGGATTAAAGGTTCATTATTATATTTCACCTAAAATTTGGGCTTGGAAAGAATCAAGAATCAAACAAATTAAGGCTTACGTTCATAAGATGATTACCATTTTACCTTTTGAAACTGACTTTTACAAAAAGCATAACATGGAGGTTGATTATGTAGGGAATCCTCTTTTTGATCAAATTTCTATTTTTAAAGAGACATCTGAAAAAATTCAATCCGAAAAACCAATTATTGCCTTACTTCCTGGTAGTAGAAAAATGGAATTAGAGAATATGCTTCCAACAATGGCTAAGGCTGCCAAGTTGATGGAGGATGATTATGATATTTACATTGGTGGAACTTCTGATTTTACGCAAGAGTTTTATGAGTCGTTTTTAGATGGATTAAAAGTTAATTTTGTGTTTGAGGAGACATATAAATTGTTGAATTCTTCCAAATTAGCAGTGGTCACAAGTGGTACTGCAACTCTAGAAACTGCGATTTTTAAGGTTCCACAAGTTATCGTTTATAAAGGTCCGTCAATTGTTGTTGCGCTTGCTAAACGATTTATTAAAGTTGATTTTATTGGACTAGCAAATCTTACTGTTGGAAGAGAAATTGTTCGAGAATTGATTCAGCAAGACTTTACACCTGAAAATATTCAATCAGAATTAAAAAAGTTTGAAACAATTGAAGGTGCTGCTATTATTGACAAGGATTATAATGAGTTGTTATCAATGATTGGAGGAGAAGGTGCAAGTAAAAAAGCTGCGAGAATAATCATAAAATCGATTGCTAAATAATTGATTTCTTCAAGGAAATATATCACAAAAGGGTTTGTATGTTTTGGAATGATCGTATTTTTCTCTTTACAAGTTAAGGGGGATAATTTATTAATTTCAATTTTAGGAGAGAAAACCATCAATAGTTTCTCAGTTAAGATAACTCGCGGCGCCTATTCAATTAATCAAAATAATTCAATTTATAATTTAAATGAAGGAGATCGATTAAAGATTAGAAGTGGGCTTATTATTTCATTAAACGATTCTGTTAGGTTTGAAGCTTCAGGTTTTGAGCTGATTGGGCATGAGTATGTGAACCATTTTGAGGTTTTAACAGCCGATGGTCATTCTTATAAGTATGATGATAACCTATTGGTCAATATGTTGGACGGACAGGTGCAGTTACTTAACAGGGTTGATTTGGATCATTATGTAGCAGGAGTTGTTGAAGGAGAAGCTGGATATGGTTTGCCTTTGGAGTATTATAAATTGCAAGCAATTCTATGTCGAACTTATGGTTTAAAAAATATAAATAGGCATAAGTCTGAAGGATATAATTTATGTGACAAGGTGCATTGTCAGGTTTATCATAATAAGTGTAAAAAGAATGATATTATTAAAGCTACCGCGGCAACTAGTGGTTTAGTAGTTGTTGATCATGATTTAAACTTAATTAATACAACGTTTCATTCTAACTGTGGTGGGCAGACTTGTAATTCTGAGGATGTATGGGTACGTCCTGTTAGTTACTTGAGGTCTGTTAAGGATTCTTTTTGCTTAGGAGCGCCACATTCGGTCTGGGAAAAAAAGATAAATAAAGAGGAATTTAAAACAGTTTTTTCAAAAAATAACCCAATAGATTCTTTGGAGTTAGATTCAGTACTGAATATTTGCCAAGATACAGCACGATTTCCTCATAAAAAGATAATTTCAACCAAATTAACACGAGTTAGGAGTGAGTTGGGTTTACGGTCTACCTTTTTCTCCATTGAGCCGGATAGTAACCAATTATTATTGTTTGGTAAAGGTTTTGGTCACGGAGTAGGACTTTGTCAAGAGGGAGGAATTGTTATGGCAAGAAAAGAATACAGTTATGTAGATATTTTAAAATTCTATTATAACTCAGTTTTTATTGTCAACCAACGTGCGATTCTCTTTTTCAAGGAGTAATAAATGAAGTGGAATCAGTTTCCAGCACTAAGAGTTTTAATTTTTTACTTACTGTTCTATTTTCTTTTCAGCTATGTTAACTGGATTGGATCTGTAATTGGTGTTTTAGCTTTGCTCTTTTTATGGTTTCTAAAAATCATTCAAGTTAAAGTATGTTTCTTATTCATCGGGTTCCAACTTTTAATAATGGGAAGGCTTTCAATAGATGAATCTGTAAAGCTTCCAGATAATCATTATTTAGTAGAACGAGTATTAAAAGATAATGAAAAAAAGATTTCTTTAATTGCTAGTAATGAGAGTTTTAAGTACTTGTTTTCCATAAAAAAGAAAAATTATAACTCTTCTTTTTTTCTGAAAGGCGATGTTGTTTGGTGCGATGTTAAAGCTAAGTCGATTAAGAATCCAAAGGATTTAAATGGGTTTATTTATAAGGATTATTTAAATGAATTGAAGGTCGATTCTGTTATTTACTCAATGAGCACTCCATTACTTGTATTCAGAGATTTAAAATCTATCCATTTTGCTGCTGCAAGATTAAAGCGGTTTTTCATATCTAAATACAAAGGAATTAATGAAGTAAGTCAAAAGACTAGAGGTGTTTTAATTGCACTAATCTTTGGTGATAAATCATTTTTAGATTTTGCTCACAAAACACTTTTTAAAGATGCAGGAGTAGTCCATGTTCTAGCCATTTCAGGTTTGCATGTTGGCATCCTATATGTTTCATTGGCATTCATTTTCGGGAAATTATTGAGATTTAAAAAGTGGAGTCGATTTATCTTTGTGTCAGGGACTTTAACATTCTATGCTTTTCTTACCGGTTTGTCCCCTTCAGTTTCAAGGGCAACGCTAATGTTTGTGCTGATCTATTTTGGTAAGTCGATAAATAGTAAACCTAATTCGTTAAATATTGTTTTTACAACAGGGCTAATGATGTTGTTTTATGAACCAGAAGTACTGTATGATATTGGTTTTCAATTGTCCTATTCAGCTGTCATAGGAATTTTAATTGTGAGCCAGTACTCATTTTTGAATGCGCAGCATAAAAATCAATATATAGAAGGTGTGTTTGGTTTGATAAAAGTGAATTTTGCAGCCTTTATTTTTACGGCTCCGATAATCGTTTTTTATTTTCACACAATAAACTTCACCAGCCTTTGGGCTAGTTTCATTATTGTACCAATTATTACAGTTGTAATGTACTTGGGTGTATTCTCAATTGGTGTATTCTGGATTTCGGGGCTTTTTTTGTTTACAATAAAATGTCTTGATGCTTTATTAGTTTTCTCAACTTTTGTATTGAAATTCATTGTTAACTATATTTTTCTTCGAGAATTTGCTGTTATGGATTTAACGTTTTTATTCGTGTCTTTAAGTTTAGTTATCATTCTTTTTTTTAGGCAATGGAGGATGTTAGTTATTCCATGTGCTATAATGCTTGGGGGTTTTTTTGTTAAGGATAGTAAAAAGTTAATTTTTTTAAATAAAAAAGATGTTGTTCAACTTAAATTTGATGAAAAGGTGATTGCTTTAGAATTGGATGAATGCTTTGTTTTGGATGGATTAATTAGAGTTTGTAAAATTAAAAACGATGAGGTTTTATTCCATCGATTAACGGGTAATGTTGAATTGACTATTGAAGGTACAGAATTGTTTGAAGAGGAAAATGATAGTGTTTTTGTAAATTTTAATATTGATAATTATAAGACTTTAATCTTAGAGTTTTAGCTAAAGAATTCATACATTTAAAACGTGTTTAAAAAAATAGCAACGATACTTTTTTTGTCTGTAATTACATTCCTAGCTTGTACAAATGATTCTTCAGGTTTCGGAGACGAGTATTTATTAAAGAGCGTGCAAAAAAAATCTGACACCACAATTTTTGATTTTTCAACTGATATTACGGATCTCGCAGATGATATCGCTGCTTATAAGACTGTAGTTAATATAATTAGAGAAACAGGCTTAGCTCAAAACTTTGTTGTTTTACCTGGGGATATTGCTAATGTTAAATCTTATATTGAAAATAATGAGAGAATTCTAGAGTATAATCCAAACTTTATGGAGAAGCTTCAGGAGGATTCCAATTGGCTTGGAATATCTGTTTTAGCTCGACAAATTGGTCATCACTTATCAAATCATGAATTAGAAGGAGGACAAGCGAGTATTGATGAAGAGATAGAGGCAGATAAATATGCTGGTTTTGTTCTTTTTAAAATGGGAGCAAGTTTGGATGAAGCTATTCATGCTCTAGAAATTGTAATGAAAGAAGACTCTATTGGGAAAAGCGTTTCTCGAAACTCTCGATTGGTATCCTTAACTAAAGGTTGGAATAATGCAAAGCTATTAATGACTGATTCAGCTAATAAAAATATGGTTGTTGTTGATTCTATGCTTAAAGTTGAATCGATTGATTCATTTGCCCTTAAGTCAACAAATGCTATAGAAGCACCAGCTTATTTATACAAAGTTTTTTTAGCAATTGACAAAACAATGTATTTAATTAATTGTAAGGGAGTTGTTTCTATGGAAGTAGAGGGAGAACAGTATGCTGTAGGTTTTAAGAAAGATAGTAATAAACCAGGATTCAACTGGATTTTTGTTAAAGATGGTAATTCTTATGGTGTTGATTCAAAAGGGCGTTTATGGGCTTTTTCAACTGATGGTGAATTTCATATTGTAGGTCAAGCTATTAAGCTCACTGAGTAAATCTTAGACATATTTTTTAAGTCAAATTTTTAATTGTTTTAGTGTTACTAGTCCATTTTAATTTTTGCGACAAAAACCTGTAACAAAACTTCATTCTGTGGTTATAATTTTAAGGCTTTAATTTATTGAGGTTTTCTTTATCTTTGAACTATGAGGGCTCTTGTGTCAGTTTTTATTCTAACTTTTTCCTTTAGTTTGATGAGCCAAACTACTTGTAATTCTGCTAAGTTTATAAGGGAAGTAAGTGTTTCAGAATCTAATTCATCAAATGTTAATTGGTATAAGTTTAGAGCAAAAGGGAATATATTAGACTTTACAGGGTATTTAAAATCAGACAGTTTGCTTGAATACGAAATTTTTCCATTTACTAGTTGTAGTCAAATTATTAATGGGCAAATAATTCCAATTCGAAGTGTTAAAAAAGGAATTGCTTTGCTCACTGAAGAACTTTGGGAAAGAGTTGTAGAAGAGGGTATTTGTGTTTGTGAAACTTGTTTAAGTAAAATAAAGCGTAGCAATAAAAAAGCTCTAAAACTCAAACAAGGTGAATTCTATTTGTTAAAAGTGTACGGTGGTTCAACAGCCTTTGAGTTTAATCTTGCTTATTCTGATATTGACACTTTAAATCCAATTCAATTTTCATTAGATAGCCTCTCGATAAATGAAGTTGAAGTTGGAATGGTTTATCAATTGAAAGAAATATTCTTCATTCCTGCAACGGCTCAGTACTTACCAAAGTCTATTAAGGAATTAGAACGATTAAAGCAGTTTTTATTAAATCATAAAGTTCTAAAAGTGCAAGTTCGCGGTCATGTTAATGGTCCTGCTCAAACCAAACCTGAGTTTTATCAAGAGTTATCGGACGCAAGAGCTAAGGCTATTAAAGAATTTCTGGTTGGTAATGGAGTCGGAGAGGAAAGAGTTGATGAAAAGGGAATGTCTAATTTTCAAATGCGTTATTCATCACCCAAAACTGCTTTTGAGGCAGCTGAAAACAGAAGGGTTGAAATCATTATAACGGCTATTTAATGAGGTCTGTTTTAGTTTTTATGCCATGCTTTTTGAGCTTTTTTGTTAATGCACAGCATTCATGTGATAAAGCTATTGAGCTAAGAGTAGATAGTTTAACTTTAGTGACGGAATTTGGGGAGATTACTTATTTTAAAATAAAAAAAGATTTTATTTACCAGTCATTTACTGTCTCTGGAAACTACGAAAAAGTTGTCGTAAATCCATCCGAATGTGGCTTAAAGTTAAGAGAGATAAAGATTGGGTCAAATGGAATTACAAGTATGTCAGATGAGTTAATTGATGCAGGTTATTGCTCATGTGCAACTTGTTTAAAACGTAATTCAGTTATTAATTTAAATAATGATTCGTTAGTTATTTTAAAGTTTATTGGTGCTCAATCAATAAAACTAGAATTAAATAAAGCTATTCCGAAACAGAAACAAAAATGGTATGAAAGAGAATTGGTTAAAGGTGATAAAATTAGACTGAAAAATATTCTCTTTGTTGGTGGTGAAGCCAGGTTTAGAGGTGTTAGTTATAAAGATCTTAATCAATTATTGGCAGTGATGAATGCTAATCCGAATTTAAAAATCTTAGTAGAAGGACATGTAAATAGTCCTGGGAAAAGAAATACTAATGCGAACCAAGTTTTAAGCGCACAAAGAGCAGAAGCTGTTGTAACGTACCTTGTTAAAAAAGGTATACATGAAGGTCGGCTTAGTTTTATTGGTTTTGGAAATACAAAAATGATTTATCCCAATACTAAGTTGGAATACGAAATGCAATTTAATAGAAGGGTTGAAATTCTAGTTCAGTAGTGGGAAAAGGTAAAAAATATTATATAATTTATAAGCCAAAAGGATGCTTATCTCAGTTTTCGAAGGAATACGGGAAACTTGCTTTAGGAGATATTTTTGATTTACCTAAGGATGTTTATCCTGTCGGGAGGTTGGATGAGGACTCGGAAGGGTTATTGTTGATTTCTAATGATAAATCCATTAATTCAAAATTATTAAATCCATTAAATGGTCATTGGCGTACTTATTGGGTACAGGTGTCCGGACAGATTAATAAATCGGCTATAAAAACTTTGGCGAATGGTGTTGATATAGTAGTGAAAGGAAAAATTCATTCTACACTTCCTGCCAGAGTCAAAAAAGGTAATCCTCCAAAGAATATATTACCACTAAATGTTTCTGAAAAAGAAACCTCGTGGGTGAAAATTTCTCTTTCTGAGGGAAAATATCGTCAAGTTAGAAAAATGACAGCTAAGGTTGGTTTCCCAACACTACGTTTGGTTAGAACTCATATTGAGGAATTAGAACTTGGAGAACTTAAGCCAAGCGAGTTTAAATTACTAGATAAGAAAGCGCTGTTTCAAAAATTAAAATTGTCAGTCGATTAACTGTTACGAAGAGGGAAGTGTACAAATTAAAATCTTTATTTGAATCATTTTTTTAGCGTTCTGTAATATTTTAAACAGTTGATAATCAGTATTTTGAATTTTTTATTACGTATATTTATCAATTCTTACTTAAGCAGTCGCACAGAAAGTTGACTATGTTTAATGGGGGGTAGTTCCCTATTAATTATATTTTGAGATTAAGAAGGGTATCTACTTTGATAATCGTAATGAAATATTTAAAGATTATGGTTGGCAAAAACAGATTTGTTAGTAAAAGAAAATTTAAAGTTCTTAGATTACTTTTATTCTGATTGAGTCGATTCAATCAAGACTTACATTAACTCCTTTTGGTTTTTCTTTTTTTATATTTAGATTATAGTAAGACTACTAGAATTATTTAAAATCATTAAATATATGGCACCACTTAATAAAGATACAATTGACAACATTTTAGAGCTTACTGGCGGAGATGAATCTATTTTAGTTGAATTATTTCAATCTTTTTTGCTAGACGCTAAAGAACTATCTGAGCGGATAAAGAAATCGGCAGTATCTTCTGATGTGGATCAGCTTATGTTTGATGTTCATACTTTAAAAGGATTGTGTGGAACAATTGGTGCAATTCCTTTATATGAAGTATGCAAAGTTTTAAATGACGATTTGAAAAGTGGTAATATGTCTACTTCAGTTGACTTGGCAAATGAAACTATATTGAAATATGAAGACTTAGTGGGATATATTACATCTAATTATAAAGTATAACGATGCATAAGATTTTTTTAATTGAAGATAATCCAACCGAAGGTTTTTTGTTGAGATTGGCACTAAGTGATATTGAAAATATTGAAATTATTCACTTTAAAACAGGTGGTGAATTGATGGGTAGTCTAGATGAAAAGCCTAAAATCGCAATTGTTGACCTTAATTTGCCTGATATAAATGGGTTAGATTTAATAAAGGAAATTAAAAAGAAACATAATGATATAAAGATAATTGTAGTTTCAGCACAAAGAGATATTGATATAATAGCAACAGTGCAGGCTGAAGGGACTCCATATTATTTGGTTAAAAGTGATAGTGTTTTGAAAAATTTAAAAACAATAGTCCAAGATTTCTTGTTAACCATTGAAAAAAAAGATTAATTCATTTTTTTAAACACCTCAATAATACAAATTGTTTTAAAGAAAAATCTCTTTTGAAACCGGTTTGGATCAGCCGGGAGGCTTTCAATTTACCAAGTTCCGAAAGGGAAGGTTTGTATTGGATGTTAGATAGCTGAATCTTTAAAGTGAGATAAGCGATACTGTGAATATAGCGAGTCAAGGTAGATTGATCCTAATCGTTAAATGAAGGTGCTATTAAATTTACTGCGTAAAGCTTTTTTTACGAAGCATAAAAAAGCCTCTGATGTTATAATCAGAGGCTTAGTCTAGTTATTTGATTCTAGTGATTAGTTAGGTAGTTAGCAACACCGGCAGCATCTGCTTTCATTGCGTCTTCACCTTCTTTCCAGTTAGCTGGACAAACTTCACCGTTTTCTTCAAAGAAATTTAAGGCATCAACCATTCTTAATGCTTCATCAACTGATCTTCCTAATGGCAGGTCATTTACAACTTGATGACGTACTATTCCTTCTTTATCAATTAAGAATAATCCTCTGTAAGCAACAGGGGCACCGCTAAAAGCAGCGTTTCCTTCATCGTCTACATCATATTCACCTGCTAAAACATCATAGTTTTCAGCAATAGTTTTTGATAAATCAGCGATTAGTGGGTAAGTAACACCTTCAATTCCACCTTTGTTTTTTGAAGTGTTTAGCCAAGCCATATGAGAGAATTTTGAATCAATTGAACATCCAACAACACTTGTGTTTTTTGATTCAAATTCAGCTAATCTTTCTTGAAAAGCATGTAATTCAGTTGGACAAACGAATGTAAAGTCTAAAGGGTAAAAGAATAAAACTACATTTTTTCCTTTGTATTGATCTAAAGAGAAATTTTCTGCGAACTCTCCTCCGTTAATTACCGCGTCTGCGCTAAATGACGGAGCTTTTTTTCCTACTAAAACAGCCATATTAATTTTAATTTATAAATTTATTTTCCAATGTTACAACATTATTAAGATTCCTACGGTGGATATTAATAGAGTTTAATTATTGAACTATTAATGTTAGTCGATTACAAAATTAATAGTGAGGTGCTTGCTGCAATTCCAAATCCTATTATAATTGAAATAAATTTGAAAAGGTTAAAACCATGATTTTCACTAATTTCAAAAAGTATCGTAGTTGAGATGTATAAAAATATTCCAATTACAATAGCCATAAAGTATTGATGGTAGGTTTGAAAAAAAATGATTTCTTCTGATAGTAAAAGTCCTAAAGGGGCCATTAAAGAAAATAAGCCAAGAATTAAAAATGATTTTAAATTTCTACCAATATAATGGTTTAACATACTTCCAAAAACGATAGCGACAGGAAGTTTGTGCAATATTAATCCAGTGAAAAAGTAATCATGAAAATGTTCATCTCCACCGTGGTGTGTGTGACCTTCGGCTAAAGGAGTAGCTTCAAATAATGCATGCAGAAATAAGCCTATAATTGCTGTTGATTTAATTTTTTCGTTTCTGGTTTTGTGATAATGCCCGTGGTCAATTCCTTGGGTCATAAATTCAAGTACAAGCTGAATTGAAAACCCAATCAATACAAATAATCCATAAGATGGTCTATAATCATGAAATAATTCGGGTAAGAAGTGAAGTATTGTAAGTCCAAATAGAAATGCACCCGAAAATGAAAGTAAAATCTTTAAAGACCTTTCTTTATTAAGGCTTATAAAAAGGAATAGAGAACCTGAGAAAAAGGTAATTCCAAAAAGAAGAATTTGTGTTACTATACTATCCAATTTTTTCTGCTATAATAATTAGTCGATCTGAATTATGCTTAAAAGCATTCAATTCGTAGTTCCCAAAGGTATGAGTAATTTTTAAATTTGCTTGTGATAAGTAATTATTAAAATCATTTAAACTAAGAAGTTTTACCGATTCTTGAAAGGAATAGGACTTTCCTTTGATATCAAATTGAATTGTTTTAATTACTTGGTTGTTTTTAATTTCTTTTGATATGTTAAATTCTATATCATCGATAAGTTTTTTTTCAAAAGAAATTAAAGTTTCGATAACCTTTTCTCTATTCAAAAAGTCTATTACAAGTTTCCCTCCTGTTTTTAAGTTTTTGGCAGAAGCCTTCAAAGCGTTTAGTTCATCACGCTTACTTTTAAAATAACCGAAACTCGTAAAGAGATTAAATGCATAGTTGAAGTGATTAGTTCTGAAAAGCTGTCTCATGTCGTGCACATAAAACGACAACCCTTTTTTGGCAGCTTTATTAGCTTCTTCTATACTTTGAACCGAAAGATCATAACCAACAACATTAAATCCTTTCTTATTCAGGTAAATGGAATGTCTCCCTTTGCCACATGCAATGTCTACAAACTTGTCGGTTTTGTTAGGTTTTAGGAAGTCTAAAAGATTATTAATGAATCGTTCAGCTTCATTATGATTTCGATTTTTATACAGTGTGTGGTAATATGGGGTGTCAAACCAACTCGCGAACCATTCATTCTTCATATTGTAAATATAATATTCAATTCTTTGAATTGTATTTATTCTTTCGTAGAATTTCTTTTAGTGCCAATTGAAAAATAAATATGACTTAAAATGTGATAATTGAAACTAACGATAGGGGTTGTACGTTATAAGTCAAGATAATTAGTTTTTACTTTGGATTAAAAACTCTAATTTTACTTCTGATGTCGTTTAAAGATTTGGACATATATAGTTTTTACAAAAAAATGGAGCATGATGATATTATGCTTTCGTTTAAAGGCGACGTTACATCTGAAATGTTAACTTCTATGCTTCAGATTATGGAGACCAAATTGGAGAATTTAGGAGAAGGTAGTAAAGTAAAGCGTAAAGTATACAATGTTTTGGTAGAATGTTTGCAAAATCTATATCATCATAGAGACGAAATGAAACGTACGGGTATTGATGAAGAAAGTGCAGCGATTTTTATGATCGGAAGAACACAAGATTCATACAATATTGTTACAGGAAATTACATAGTTTCAAATCGAGTTGAAAGATTGAAATCTAGAATTGATCAAGTTAATTCTCTAGATTTAGATGGTTTGAAAACACTATATAAAGAAGTGTTGAATAACGATGAAAGGAGTGACAGAGGCGGAGGAGGGTTAGGTATCATTGATATTGCCAGGAAGAGTAAGCAGAAATTAGTTTACGATTTCATGGAAGTAGACGACAATTATTCATTTTTTAGTTTGTACATTAAAATACCTCAAGATAAAAAATAGCATTATGGGAAAGATTTCTATAGATGGAACTTCAAAAACGCCAACAGTTTTATTTGATTCTGAAAACGGTGTGATGGAGCTCAAGGGAAGATCTATACCGGAAAACAGTATTGAATTTTATAAGCCAATAGTAGAGTCATTAGATGATTACGCAAAAGGTCCGAAAGAAAAAACAAAGGTTGAAATTCAATTAGAGTATTTTAATACGTCATCGTCAAAATGTATTCTTGATTTATTTAAAAAACTAGAAGCTATTCATAAAGGCGGAAATGAGGTTGCCATAAATTGGTACTACGAAGAAGATGATGAAGATATGTTAGAGGCTGGTGAAGATTATCAAGCGATCATAAAAGTTCCTTTTACTATGATTGAAGTTGAAGAGGAATAATTAAATTAAAAAGATAAAAAAAAAGTGCGGTTTTTAATCCGCCCTTTTCTTATGTCAATTTTTCTAAAACATATTGTGCCGTTAGGGAATGTTTTGCAATGCTTATTTTTTCTGGCGTGCCAGCATAAGTGAGATTCCCTCCATTTTTCCCACCTCCTGGGCCTAGGTCAATAATCCAACTTGCACATTTCATTATTTCAGGATTATGCTCAATAACAATGAGTGAATGACCTTGGTCTATCAAAGCATAAAATGAATTAAGTAACAAGCTGATATCATGAAAGTGTAGTCCTGTGGTTGGCTCATCAAATACAAATAATGTTTTGTCACTATTATTCCCTTTTGTAAGGAAGTAAGCCAATTTAACCCTTTGGGCTTCACCACCAGAAAGTGTGCTAGATGATTGACCAAGTTTTATATATCCTAAGCCAACTTTTTGTAAAGGGATTAATTTGCTAACCAGTTTCCCTTCTAAACTAGTTTTCCTAGTAGGATCAGCGAATTGTTTAAAAAAAGTTATAGCTTCTTCGATTGATAGGTTGAGGATGTCAAAAATATTTTTTCCATTGAATTCAACTTCTAAGACTTCATCCTTGTACCTTTTACCTTTACATTCTTCACATTTCAATTTAAGATCAGCCATGAATTGCATTTCAATCGTAATGTGGCCTTCTCCTTGGCATTTTTCACAACGTCCATTTGGCACGTTTAGAGAGAAGTGAGAAGGTTTGTAACCTCTTAGTTTTGACATTGGTAGTTTGGTGAAAATATTCCTTATTTCATCAAAGGCTTTTACGTAGGTTGCTGGATTAGATCTAGATGACTTTCCAATCGGATTTTGATCAACATATTCAATGCTTTCAATCCAGTTTAAATCTCCAGATAATCTATTGTTTTCACCACTGTTTAATAGCGTTTTCACTTCTGGAATTAGTTCATTTTTAACTAAACTAGATTTGCCAGATCCGCTAACCCCTGTAATAACAGTTAAACATCCTAGAGCAATTTTAACACTTGGTATATCAAGATTATTAGAATAAGAGTTTCTTAATTCTAAATATTTTTTTGGTATTTTCTTTTTTGGTATTTCAATTTTTAATTCGCCATTTAAGTATTTTGTAGTTAAACTTTTCCCTGATTTGAGTAGTTTTTCATGGTCCCCTTCAAACACAACTTCTCCGCCGAAAGCTCCTGCTTTAGGGCCGATGTCAATAATGTGACTAGCGGCTCTCATGATTTCTTCATCATGTTCAACGATTACAACTGTGTTTCCAATTTGGTTTAATCCTTTTAATACCGAAATCAATTTATTGGTGTCTTTTGGATGAAGTCCTATACTTGGCTCGTCTAACACATACAATGAACCTACTAAGCTAGAGCCTAGTCTACTGGCTAAATTAATTCTTTGGGATTCCCCTCCAGATAATGAGTTACTTAGTCTATTCAATGAGATATAACCAACTCCAACATTAATCAAGAACGCAAGTCGGTTTGTGATTTCTTCTAATAACCTTTTACCAATTTTTAGTTCTCTCTCTGATAATTTTAGATTTAAAAAGAATGAATATGCATCTTCGATAGTCAAATTTGTTATTTGAGCAATATTCATTTCCCCAACTTTTATTGCTAATGATTCTTTTTTAAGTCGGTATCCTTGACATTCATGGCAGTGTGTTTTCCCTTTGTAACGAGAAATCATAACTCGATTCTGAATTTTATAAATTTTAGCTTGTAACTCATCAAAGAAATCATGAATTCCTTGAAAGTGTTTACACCCATTCCATAATAAATCAACTTCTTTTTGAGTTAAATCTTTGTATGGTGTATGTACGGGAAAGTTTACATAATGAGCATTGTTAACAAGTTGTTTTCTCCAACCACCAATCTTTGGACCTTTCCATGGCGCAACACAATAGCTATTTACGGATAGGTTTTTGTCGGGAACAACTAAGTCTTCACTTATCCCTAAAATCTTTCCAAATCCTTCACAAGCAGAGCATGCACCAATTGGACTGTTGAAGTTAAATATCTCAGGACTTGGTTCAGTGAACAACAACCCATCTAACTCTAATTTATTGCTGAAGTGTTTAGATTGAATTTTATCGTCCAAATAAATGTCAATCCAACTTTCACCGTTTACTTCATTAAATGCAGTTGATGTTGAATCTGATATCTCATTTTTAAAGTCTTCATCATCTAATGTTACAGAAAAGCGATCTATGATTAAATCGAAATCTTGGTTTTCTTTTACTTCAGAAAGAGGAATGAATTCATTGTTTATTCTACATCTTGAAAAACCATCTTCAATTAATTGTTCTAATACAATGGAAGAGGCTTTAACGTATTTTAAATAAATGAGTCCTTTTGTGTTGTTCTTGAAGGATAAGATATAGTCAACAACATCAGTTATTGAGTCTTTTGTAACTTCTTGGTTAGAAATAGGAGAAAATATTTTTCTTATTCTTTCAAAAAGGATTTTCAAATAATCATATATTTCAGTAGAAGTTCCAACTGTAGATCTTGGATTTCTAGTTATTACTTTTTGTTCAATTGCAATCGCAGGTGAAATTCCATGGATGTATTCCACGTCAGGCTTTTCTAGTTTGCCCATAAACTGTCTAGCATAAGATGATAAACTTTCAACATACCTCCTTTGACCCTCTGCATAAAGTGTATCAAAAGCAAGAGAAGATTTACCAGATCCGCTTACACCAGTTATTACTGTAAGTGAGTTTCTAGGAATCTCAACATCAATATTTTTAAGATTGTGCAGCTTTGCGCCCTTTATAATAATACTTTTGTCAATTTCTGTTTTATTCTTTTTTTTCGGCATGCTTATTGGGCTCTGTTGGCTGTTTGACAGTTAGTAAATCTATACTTAATTTAGAAGATGCTTAAAAAAAGTTAAACCTTTTTTTTTACCCGAACAATAAGTTACCTTTATGTTCGTTAAAGATCTAATTAAATTACCAATTTTAAATAAATAAACGCCTATATAACATAATTACTCTGATATTTTTTATTGATAATAATAACCTAAAAACAGAGGGATTATGAAGTTAGTCAACCTTTCCGATAAGGAATTAGTGAGAATTTACATTAAAGGCGATGAGATAGCATTACAAGAATTGGTAAATCGTCATAGATCAAGAATCTATTCATACATTCTAGCAACAATTAAGAATAAAGCCTTAGCAGAAGATTTTTTTCAGGATACCTTTATCAAGGTTATTCAAACTTTAAAGGGAGGGAAGTATAACGAAGAAGGCAAATTTCTTCCTTGGGTGATGCGAATTTCTCATAATTTAATGATAGATTACTTTAGGAAAGAAAAAAGATTTAGAAAAGTAAATGGTAAGAGTAGGGATAATGAGGAGTATGATGTTTTTAGCACAATTGGATACGAAGAGTTAAACATGGAAGAGCGATTAATTAAAGCTCAAGTTAAAACAGATGTGAAAGAGTTAATTGAACGTTTACCTGATGAGCAAAAAGAGGTTGTGTTACTTAGACATTATTATGATATGAGTTTTAAGGAAATTTCAGATATTACAAATGTTAGTATAAATACCGCACTAGGTAGAATGAGGTATGCTTTGATAAACCTTAGGAAACTAGTTGAAGAAAAGGGAGTCTCCTTAGAAATGTGAAAATTCAAACAATAATCTATGTTTATTTACGTTATCAAACTAAATAAACATAAAAACAAATTGTATGGATAAACATTACTCTAAAGAAACTTCAGACAAAGAATTTGAAAACGCAGAAATGAATTATATATCAGAGCCAAGTGAAGCTGCTGTTGAATTTATCTTGAATTACTCAAAAAGCCTAAGTTTTAGGCAAAGCGAGATTGTTGGTTCAGTTTTTATTAACTTAAATTAATCATTAAAAAAATGTCGGAATTTATTCCGACATTTTTTTTTTGCGATAGAAACTATTTTATTTGTTTAATCGTGTCAGGAAATCTGTATACTTGTTAAAAATATGAATAAAGTGAAAATATTTATCGTAATTGCCTTGTCATTATTCTTATTGCCATCTTTTTTGATGCCTCAAGAAGTTCCAGCTCCACAGAATTTAATGGTAACATTAACTGGATATAGAAATCCTGATAATGTTCTGAAGTGTAAACTTTATTATATGGTGACCTTACCTGTAGACCCTTCTCTTATAAAAAATGTTCATTTAGTTTTGGAAAAATCATCAGGGGGTCTTGAAAAAGAAATGCTAAGTGATATTCTTATTCCCTTTGATTGGGCAAAGGCTCAGAAGGTTGATGGAGTTGTAAGCTTTTATACTACTCGAAATATTTTATATATAGGGATTGGTGAATATGATCTTCTAAGAAGTTATGAATGTAAAATTTCTTTTTTAAACGAAAATGGAGAAGAGAGTCGTTTTGCAATCTTTAAAAAACAATAAAATTTTCGATACTTAGTTTTAAAGCTATATCAGCAAAAATTTCTGGGGGGTGTTTAATTTTTTTTCTCCGTTTTATGTTTTTCGAACAATGGTTTTATACCTTAAGAATAACATTTTTAAAAGGGGTGACTAAAAACCTCAGGAGTTAATGAGTCAAGCCTCTGTGGGCTATAATAAAGTGTCTGACAGAAACTTTACAAGGCTTCAAATTGAAGGGTTAGGTGAGGAGAAATGTTCACAGTACGATTTAATTGGCTAAAAAAAAGAGCCACTCCAATAAGAGAATTTTATATTGGTATCGGATGTCTTGGTAAGAATATCCTTATGAGTCTGACCGGAATCCTCAGAGTTATATTATTTAAGTATCGAGCTAGTTATTCCTTAAGTGTTAGAATTGAACTCAATAAAATAGAAAGACAGTGCTTTGCTGTTGAAGTTTTCAAGAAATATTTTTTTAAAACGAAGAGCGGTAATGTTTTTGTTTTTGATCAAAATGGAGTGAATGCAGCAGTAAGGTGTTTAAGGTTTACTTACACCTTTCTTCAAATACTAATGGGTTTTAAAGCTTATTATGTTGATGTGCGAGATGGAAGTGTAAGGCAGGAGGGTCATGTTTTTGATGAATTAGAATAAAAGTTGTTAGTTAATGAAAAAAACCGGAGGAATTAGTTACAATCGAATCATCCTTGTACGAAACCTTTGTGGATTATAAGTAGTACCTGCTGAAGTTACTGCTGAGTTTACTGTCCGATTAACTTCAAGTATAAGGAATGCTGTAGTTTCTATTTTGATTAATTCAAATTATCATGCTAAGTATACCTTTTCAAAAGTTCTTGTTGGAGAACCTGCTTTTGTCATAGCTTATAAATAAAGTGGCGATAGATTTTATGCTGCGTATTCTCAAGTTACATTAGGCTATATTAATTCGTTGAATTTTGAACCTCAATTTAAAACAAAGAAAGAATTTGAATCTTTACTAAAATCCTTTTTACATTAGTAGAAAAAATCAGATGAAAAATAATCTAAAGCAGTTTGAGCGGCTATTAATTATCATGGATGACTTAAGAGAGAAGTGTCCTTGGGATAAAAAGCAAACTTTAGAATCATTAAGGCATCTTACCATTGAAGAAACATATGAATTATGTGATGCAATTATTGAGAATGATCTTGACGAGTTGAAAGGCGAGATAGGAGACTTGATGTTACACATGGTTTTTTACTCGAAAATCGCCAGTGAAAAGAAAGCATTTGATATTGGAGATGTGTTAGAATTTGTTTGTGATAAATTGGTTTACAGACATCCACATGTTTATGGAGATGTTATAGCAGACACAGAAGAAGCTGTTAAGTCTAATTGGGAGAAGATT
The DNA here is from genome assembly GCA_029251005.1 of Flavobacteriales bacterium. GTDB lineage: Bacteria > Bacteroidota > Bacteroidia > Flavobacteriales_C. The sequence continues at coordinate 37,097 of JAQXEE010000075.1, forward strand.
AAACTCGATGAAAAACAGGATAGTACAGGTTTTAAATCAGTTCTTAAAGGTGTGCCGAACAGTATGCCTTCTCTTGTTAAAGCAATTAGAATTCAGGATAAAGTTCAGGCAGTTGGTTTTGACTGGGATAATAAAGATCAGGTTTGGGAAAAAGTGAAAGAGGAGCTTAATGAGTTTAAACTTGAGTCGGATAAGAATGATCAAACTAAAATGGAGGAGGAGTTTGGAGATTTAATGTTCTCTATGGTAAATTATGCTCGCTTTATTGGAGTTAACCCAGACGACGCGTTAGAACGCACAAACAAGAAATTTATAAATCGTTTTACAGAGATGGAGAAATCTGTTCATTCAGAAGGTCAGGATTTGCAATCAATGAATCTAAGACAGATGAATGTCCATTGGGAGCGTGCTAAAAAGAAGAAGATTTAAAAGAATTTAATAGCAGTTCTTTTACAATTAGAACGGACTAAGTAAGCTAGATCATAATTAATTTCAAGATATGCTATAGCACTAATTGCATTTAATGGCTTGTATTCATCAAAGGAAATAGGTTCGGCTTGATAATCCATTTCCCCATTGTTAATAGGATAAGGTAAAGCTGTCTCCTCTCCTTTTCCTCCTTCAGTGGTAAGTAGATCTTGAAACGCATAATGTACTCTTATTCCAAATACTAAATAAGTGTTATTGGAACCTAGCATAAAACTTCCTACTCCAACTACACCTTCAAAATGCGTGTTGGTAAAATAATCATCAACTTTTATTGTTGTTCCGTTTACAGTTTCCGTAACTCCAGTCATAAATGAAATTTGAGGTCCAATTTCAAGGAAACTTCCATTGTCGCTATTGTGCTTATAAAGAAATGGGATATTAAAAGAATTATATTTAATGTTTTTAGCCCAAGATTTTTCTGTTGCTGTTGGCTGGAATTCAAACTCTTGGCTTGCTTTTGTATAGATGAAATCTAGAGTTATTTGGTGGTTAAGATTAAAGTTTAGTCCAAGCTTACCTCCAAAACTATATCCAGGCGATAGTTTATTTACAATTGTTTGTTCTTCCCAGATATTAGTATTAACTAATTGAGTCACTCCAACTCCGAATTTTATTCCAGAATCTACCCAAGATTGTGAAAAAATATTTGATGAAAAACTAAATGAAAGGGCGGTTAAAAGTAAAATTCTCATATCTTTGGTTCCGTATTTATAACGCAAAAATAGTTAAAAATAATTTTATAAGGTTATGGGTCTATTAGAAGGAAAGGTTGCCATTGTAACTGGGGCATCAAGGGGTATCGGAAAAGCAATTGCTCAGAAATTTGCAAGTGAAGGAGCTAAGGTTGCTTTTACGTATTTAAGTTCTGAAGAGAAAGCTAAATCTTTTGAGGAGGAATTGAAAGCTGCAGGAGTTGAAGCAAAAGGATATAAAAGTAATGCCGGTGTTTTTTTAGAAGCTGAAGAGTTAATAGCTAACGTGGTAAAGGATTTTGGAGCTTTAGATATTATTGTCAATAACGCAGGGATCACAAGAGATAATTTATTGATGAGAATGAGTGAAGAGCAATTTGATGAAGTTATTGCTACAAATTTGAAATCGGTATTTAACACAACAAAGGGTGCTTTACGAACGTTTCTTAAAGCTAGAAAAGGTTCAATTATCAATATAGGTTCTGTTGTTGGCGTTAACGGCAATGCAGGTCAATCAAATTACGCAGCTTCTAAGGCAGGTATTTACGGATTTACAAAATCAGTAGCAAAAGAGTTGGGCTCAAGAAATATACGATCTAATGCAATAGCTCCTGGTTTTATAGCAACTGAAATGACCGATGTTTTAGATCAAAATGTAGTTAGTGAATGGGTTAAAGGTATTCCATTAAAAAGAGCAGGGAAAGCAGAGGAAGTTGCGGATTTGTGTGTTTTTCTGGGGTCTGATAAAAGCTCATACATCACAGGCCAAGTAATTAATGTTTGCGGTGGAATGGTGATGTAATTTAAAAGAGTAGGTTTGAGTGTAGAAGCTTCTTCGTTTTCAGTTATAGTAAGCTTTATTTTAAGTTTAGTGATTACTGGGTTCTTTTATTTTAAGTTTAGAAAAAGTAGCGAGACGGCAAGTTGGATAAAATTAATTTTAACCTCTTGCCGTTTTTTTATTATTTTCATTTTAGTTTTTTTATTGTTTAAGCCAATTATTGTAACATTAAAAGAAAACGTTAAAAAACCAAATCTACTAGTCTTAATTGATAATTCAGCGTCTATAGTTTTAAGAGATTCCACAGAAGGAGAAAAAGTTCGTTTGGCTTGTAATAGGTTAAGAACTGAGTTCTCAGAAATGTGTGAAGTCCATTTGATACCTTTTGGTACAACGTTGTTTGAGGGACAAGATCTTGATTTCAAAAATGAAGGAACTAATGTGAATAGGGCAATGTCATCATTGTCCGATGAGTACGTTAATGAAAACATAGGTTCTGTTATTTTAATAAGTGATGGTATTCAAAATGTAGGAATGGCTAGTGTTAATAGTTTATTAAAAAGTCCAATTTATACGGTTGGAGTTGGTGATACAGGAGCTATTTTAGACGCTGCAGTGTTGAGTATTTATCATAATGATATAAGTTTTAAAGGGGGTAAGTTTAATGTAGAATTAAATTTATCTTTTTTAGGTCTTGAGGGAGTTCTGCAAAAAGTTATTGTCGAATTCAATGATCAAAAGGTAAAAGAGTTTTTTTATCGACCGCTAAACGAATATGATCATCTTAAAAAGACGTTTTATTTAAAAGCTGATTCGGCAGGGTTGAAATCGATATCGTGCTCAGTATCTTCGAGTTTAGAAGATGAAATTTTATTAAACAATTCCAAGCAATCATATATTAAAATTGTAGAGGATAAACAGAATGTATTATTTGTTTCGAATGGAAGCTCTCCTGATGCGCGTATAATAAAATCTTCTTTTTTTGGAGATGATAAATTTCAACTGGAATCTAAATTTTTTAAAGAGGAGGTGCCAAATCTGGAACACGTTGATGCTGTTGTTTTAATTGGTAATTCAAGTCAGACTAATCGTTGGTTAAAAGAAATTAATAGAATTGATGTTGGCTTTTTATGGTTTACAGGGGTAGATGGAGTATTTAAAAATGACTTTTTACAATTTGTTAGGCTTGATGAATCAAATGATAATGTTTCAGTAATGGTAGATGAATCTTTTGATGGATTTGATTTATCAGGGGTGTTAAAATCTCAAGACCAATTACCACCTATTGCTATTCCTTTTGGGAAGTGGAAAATAAATGGTGAAATGGAAACTGTTTTTAATGAGAAAATTGGAGGTGTGGAGACTTCCTATCCATTATTTTTATTTTCAAAATATAATGGCAATACTTTCGGTGCTTTTTTAGGTGAAGGTTTATGGAGATGGGGTTTTTTCCAAAATAATAATGATGATGATCAAAGTTTTATTCATGAGCTCTTTACCAAATCAATTAGAAAAATCATTAGTAAATCAGTAAAGTCAGATCTTAAACTGAGATTTAAAGATGAATGGTTAAATAGTGAAGAAATTAAATTAGTCGTAAATCGTTTTAATGACGTTTCTGAATTAACTAATGAAAAATCTTTACTCTTCAATCTGATCGATGCAAATGGTGTTTCTAAAAGATTTGATTTTTTAAGGGTTAATAATCATTATGAATTGAATCTTGGACTTTTGCCTTTTGGTGTTTATAATTATTCAATTAGGTATAATGGTCATGATTCATTAGGCTTAGAAGGTGGTTTTATTGTTAAAGAAAATAAATTAGAATCGGAGTCGATAGTGGCTGACCACTACATGCTGAGGAAACTATCGCATGAAACAAATGGTGAGTTTTATTTAATTAAGGATTTAGATTCGTTAATCAAAAAATTAAAGTCATCGAAAAATTTTAAATCGGTTAGTTTTTTTGAATCAAGTTTAGATTACCTTATTAAAAATAGATGGATATTTTTTATTGTGCTAATATTGGCATCACTTGAATGGTTTGTGAGGAAATGGCAAGGAATAATTTGAAAATTGGAATAGTTTGCTACCCTACTTTTGGAGGTAGTGGAGTTATAGCTACTGAGCTTGGTGCTGGTTTGGCGAGGAAGGGTTACGAGGTTCATTTTATTACCTCAAGTCAACCTGTCAAGTTAAATGTTTTCGAAAAAAACATTTATTTTCATGAAGTTGTCTTAAATCCTTATCCTCTTTTTCAACATCAACCTTTTGAGGTGGCTTTGACAAGTAAAATCGTTGAGGTAGCTAAATATGAGAAATTAGATCTGTTGCATGTTCATTATGCTATTCCGCATGCTTCTGCAGCTTATTTAGCGAAGCAAATACTTTTAGCTCAAGGTGTTTCAATTCCATATGTTACTACATTGCATGGTACAGATATTACTCTTGTAGGTAAGGAGCCTGAGTTTGAACCAACTATTTCATTTGCGATCAATCAATCCGATGTTGTTACAGCTGTTTCTGATAGTTTAAGAAAAGACACTTATAGTCACTTTAATGTAACAAAGGATATTCTAGTTGTGCCAAATTTCGTTTGTGTAGATAAGTTTAGTGGAGAGCCTAAAGATTGTAACAAGGCAACTTTCGCTCCAAATGGAGAGCAAATATTAATGCATATTTCTAATTTTAGGAAAGTAAAACGAATTCAAGATATAATTAAAATTCATTCAAGAGTTTCAAAAACAATAGATACTCGGTTGATTTTGATAGGTGATGGCCCTGAAAGATCAAGTATGGAAAGACTTGCTAGAGAAGAAGGGGTCGAGGATACAACTTATTTCTTAGGTAAAATTAAAGAGACTGAAAGAGCTTTGTGCGCTGCAGATGTTTATTTAATGACAAGTGAGACTGAGAGTTTTGGAGTTTCAGCATTAGAAGCTATGGCTGCAAAAGTACCAGTTGTATCGTCTAATACTGGAGGTATTCCTGAAGTTAATACAAATGGCATTACAGGTTTCCTTAGTAACGTCGGTAATATTCAAGAAATGTCTGATAATGTTATAAAACTCTTGTCTGATAAAGTTCTTTACGATAAGGTTTCGGAGGCCGCTTATCAAAATGCTTGTAAGTTCAATATTAACAATGTTTTGCCTTTATATGAAAAACTATATGAAGAGCTTGTCTTATAGCTTTATTCTCTGAGTTTTAATTCTTACTTTTGTTGCTCAATTAAATTAAATGGAACTCAATTTAATCCAGATTTTAGAGCCGATTCTTAAGGAAGCCGGAGATGAGATTTTAAAAATATATAACAGCGATCAATTTAATTTCGTTGATCACAAAGCAGACAAATCACCTTTGACTTTAGCTGATGTTGCATCGAATGATGTGATTATTAAAGCCTTAGAGTTAAATTTCGATTATCCGATAATCTCAGAAGAAAACGAAGGGATTCCATTCGATAAGCGTAAAGGTTTTGATAAGTTTTGGTGTGTTGATCCTTTAGATGGGACAAAAGAGTTTATTAATAGGAATGGCGAGTTTACCGTTAATATTGCATTAATCGAAAAAGGGGTTCCTATTTTTGGCGGAATATATGTTCCTGTAACTGAAACTTATTATTTCGGAATTCAGGGTGAGGCTGCGTTTAAAAAAGTTGCAAACGGAAGATTAAAGAAAATTAATGTAAATCAAAACTCAAAAGGTTGGATTGCTGTAGGAAGTAAATCTCATGCTAAACCGGTTGAAAAAGAATTTTATAACGAAATAGGCGTTAAAGAATGCTTTTCTGTAGGAAGTTCTTTAAAATTCTGTATGGTTGCTGAAGGAAGTGCAGATTTGTACTATAGATCGGGCCCTACTATGGAATGGGACATTGCTGCAGGTCATGCTATTGTAAGAGCTGCAGGAGGTGAGGTTTATAAGGATTTAGATTGCAAAGATGTTTTTACTTATAACAAAGAAGACTTACTTAATGGTCCATTTTTAGCAACAAGTACAACTAAATTAAAATAAAGTGAAAGAAAATATCTTCCCAATAAAGGATACCATAATTCAACAGGCAGGAAAGGAGAAACTTAACGGTCATAAAGGACTAGTTCTGTGGATGTTTGGATTGTCTGGTTCTGGAAAAAGTACTATTGCAAGAGCATTAGAGAGTGATCTTCACCTAAGAGGAATTCATTCAAAACTATTGGATGGAGATAACTTAAGAGCGGGAATAAACAATAATCTTTCGTTTTCTATTGAAGACAGAACTGAAAATATAAGAAGGGCTGCTGAAGTTAGTAAGCTTTTTATGGAAAACGGAGAGGTGGTTATTTGTTCTTTAGTGAGTCCTACAATAGAAATTAGAGAGCAAGCAAAATTGATTATTGGTAAAGATAACTTTAAAGAAGTTTATGTCAATGCGCCATTTGATGTATGTGCTTCAAGAGATGTTAAAGGATTATATAAAAAAGCATTAGCAGGAGAAATTAAAAACTTTACAGGTCTTGACTCACCTTTTGAAGGTTCTGAAAATCCGTTCGCTGAATTAAAAACAGACGAAAAAGATTTAGATACTTGTAAAAACGAGTTAGTAGAATTAGTTTTAAAAGAAATTCAATTATAATTATGTCACAAACCCTGAGTCATTTAGAGCAATTGGAATCGGAAGCGATCCATATTTTTAGAGAGGTTGCTGAGCAATTCGAAAAGCCAGTATTATTATTTTCTGGAGGAAAAGATTCGATTACTATGGTGCATCTTGCTTACAAAGCATTTTATCCTGCAAAAATACCATTTACATTATTACATATTGATACAGGACATAATTTTCCTGAGGCATTAGAGTTTAGAGATGCATTAGTTGATATTTACAATGTAACACTTGATGTTGGATTGGTTCAAGATTCAATTAATAGAGGTACGGCAGTTGAAGAAAAAGGCTTGAATCCTTCAAGAAATTCACTTCAATCTATTACACTTCTTGAGAAACTAGAAGAAGGGAAATACGATGCCGCTTTTGGGGGTGGACGTAGAGATGAGGAAAAGGCAAGAGCCAAAGAGAGATTTTTCTCACATAGAGATGATTTCGGACAATGGGATCCAAAAAATCAAAGACCTGAATTATGGAATTTGTATAATGGTAAAAAAGCTCAAGGAGAATCTTTTAGAATATTCCCTATATCTAATTGGACTGAGATGGATGTCTGGCAATACATTAAGCAAGAAAAAATTGAATTGCCAAGTATCTATTTCTCTCACAAAAGACCGGTTGTTAATAGAGGTGGAGTTTGGATTGCAGAATCTAAATACAATACTCTTTTAGAAGGTGAGAGCTATGAAGAGAAAGTTATTAGATACAGAACTTTAGGATGCATGACAATTACTGGAGCTGTTGAGAGTGATGCAGATGATTTAGATAAAGTAATCCAAGAAGTTGCGTCTGCTCGTCAAACAGAGAGAGGTAATAGAGCGGATGATAAAAGATCGGAAGCAGCAATGGAGGAAAGAAAAAAGCAAGGTTATTTCTAAATAAAAGTTTAAGAGAAAGTTTAAATCCTCAATGGACTTAAACAAGAATCCATAAACGTTTAAATTAAAAAATAATGAATACAAAAGGATATTTAGATATGGACCTATTAAGGTTCACAACTGCAGGAAGTGTTGATGATGGTAAAAGTACTTTGATTGGAAGACTAATGTATGATACAAAGTCTATTTTCGAAGATCAAATGGATGCAATTGAAGCTTCAAGCGAGAGAAGAGGAGATGAACAGGTGAACTTAGCTTTATTAACCGATGGATTAAAGGCCGAGAGAGAGGCTGGAATTACAATTGATGTTGCATACCGTTACTTTGCTACACCAAGTAGAAAGTTTATTATAGCTGATACTCCAGGCCATATTGAGTATACTCGTAACATGGTTACCGGAGCTTCAACTGCAAATTTAGCGATTATATTAATTGATGCACGAAAAGGTGTTTTAGAACAAACTCGTCGTCATTCTTTTATATCCTCATTGTTAGGTATAAAACATATAATTGTATGTATTAATAAAATGGATTTAGTTGATTATTCTCAAGATCAATTTGAGAAAATTAAACTAGAATACAACGAGTTGTCAAAAAGCTTAGACATTCCAGATATTCAATTTATTCCTATCTCTGCATTGAAAGGAGATAATGTAGTCGATGGCTCAGATCAAATGTCTTGGTTTGACGGAGATCCTTTATTACAGACTTTAGAGAAAGTGAAAATATCTGATGATTTTAATACTGAAGATGCGCGTTTTCCTGTTCAAAGAGTAATTCGTCCTCAATCAGAAGAGTTTAGAGATTTTAGAGGGTTTGCAGGGAAAATTGAAGGTGGTGTATTTAACGTAGGAGATGAAGTTGTTGCTCTGCCATCTGGAACTACTTCAAAAATTAAAAGTATTCATTTAGGAAAAGATGAAATAAAGAGTGCTTATTCACCGATGAGTGTTACAATGACATTGGAAGATGAAATTGATATTACCAGAGGTGATCAAATTGCGAAATCCGATAATAAACCTGAGGTTACAAAAGATCTTGATGTTATGTTATGTTGGTTAAATGATAAACCTTTAATCAAAGGTGGGAAATATACTGTCAGACATACTTCTAATGAAGCTTTGGGTATTATAAAGGCTGTAGATTATAAAGTAGATGTGAATAGCTTAGAAAAAGAAGAAGTTGCATCTGAGGTAAAGAAAAACGATATATGTAAAGCTCATTTAAAGCTCGCTAAACCTTTAATGGTTGACGTTTATTCTAAGAATAGAGG
>JAQXEE010000045.1 GCA_029251005.1 Flavobacteriales bacterium
AAAATTAGTAAAAGACTCTTAAACAAATAGTAAACAATAATTATTTAAACAGAAAGTTCTTTATAATAAGGTTAACAACCTAAGTTTAAATATTTTTAATAAAACAACACCATTTATAGTCATTTCTTAATTCAAAAAAAGTTAAAATACAATACCAAATTAATTTTTTTATTCACTTTTTTCGCAACATATTTGTCGAAGCAAAATCAGGGTAGGAATCTATAATCCTCCCGCCAATTTTATGAGAACTAACGCTTGGGTGCCTTTGGGCACTCTAAGCATTTTATTGATATTAAAACCGGGAAAAAAAATGGAGAAAGCACAAAAAGTTTGGAATGATTGTCTATCTGTAATTAAAGACAACGTAAGTCCTAGAAGTTTTCAAACGTGGTTCGAACCAATTAAACCAGTTAAGCTAAAGACTAAAGTTTTAACACTTCAAGTTCCTAGTCAATTTTTTTATGAGTGGGTGGAAGAGCATTATGTTGAATTACTAAAAAAGACAATTCAAAAAGAGCTTGGACCACAAGGTAAATTGGAATACAGTGTTGTAATGGATAACCAGCAAAGCAACTCAAAACCGTTTACTGTTAAGCTTCCAACCACCGATAAAAAGGCTATAAAAAATGCTTCAGTGAACATGCCGCTCGATTTGAACCAACAAACACCAATTAGAAATCCATTTATCATTCCTGGATTGAAAAAGGTAAATGTTGACTCTCAACTTAACCCTAACTATGGAATTGAAAACTTTGTAGAAGGAGATTGTAACCGTTTAGCGCGTTCAGCAGGATACGCTGTAGCCAATAAGCCCGGTGGCACAGCGTTTAACCCTTTATTAATTTATGGAGGCGTTGGATTAGGTAAAACTCACTTAGCAAATGCAATTGGAATTGAAATCAAAAAGAACCATCCTACAAAAACTGTTCTTTATGTTTCATCTGAAAAGTTCACTCATCAGTTTATTGATTCTGTAAAGAACAACACTCAAAATGATTTCATTCATTTTTATCAAATGATTGATGTATTAATTATTGACGATGTTCAGTTCTTCGCAGGAAAAGAAAAAACACAAGATGTATTCTTCCACATTTTTAACCACCTGCACCAAAATGGTTCTCAATTAGTTTTAACTTCTGATAAACCTCCTGTAGAGTTACAAGGAATGGAGCAAAGATTACTTTCTAGATTTAAATGGGGATTATCTGCCGATCTACAAGCACCTGATTTAGAAACAAGAATTGCTGTTTTAAATAAGAAAATGTACCAAGATGGTATTGATTTACCTAAGGATGTTGTAGAATATCTTGCTTACTCAATCACTACTAATATTCGTGAGTTAGAAGGAGCATTAATCTCTCTAATTGCACAGTCAAGTTTAAACAAGAAATCAATCACATTAGATCTTGCTAAGCAAATGATTGACAAATTTGTTAAGAATACTGCAAGAGAAGTTTCTATAGATTACATTCAAAAGGTTGTTTGTGATTACTTCAACTTAGCATTAGAATTGATGAAAAGTAAAACACGTAAAAGAGAAGTTGTACAAGCTCGTCAAATAGCTATGTACTTCTCTAAGCAGTTAACCAAATCATCTTTGGCAACTATTGGTGCACATTGTGGAGGAAAAGATCATGCAACTGTACTTCACGCCTGTAGAACAGTAAACAACTTAATTGACACTGATAAGCGTTTTAGAGTTTACATCAGTGATATCGAAAAGAAAATTAATTTAACTTAAAATTAATTAAAACTCATCTATAATTAAAAAGCCATTCTTCTATGAATGGCTTTTTTTTGCTTTTACTTTTGAATAAACAAAAAGCTATTTTAGCTTTCGAACCAAACTCCTTCATGATTCATAAAGATGGAATCAATTCTATTTAAATCTAATTTACCTCCAGCATAATTAGTTGCTTTTAAATTAAGCTCAGAAAAAATACAGACAGAAGCTGCAAAATCCCATAAGCCTCCTCCTCCTTCTAATGTTTTGGGTAATTTAATATAAGCTGCAGGTGCATGTTCCAAAACCCACATAGCGTTCATTGATGCACCACCGTTCGCAATTATTTTAAAATCATTAAATCCTTTATCTTTTGCCACTAATTTTAACTTATAAATAAACCCATCAAAATATTCAGTTTTCATGAAACTACGATCTGTTATAAAAGTGAATTGGTTTTTAGATCTTTCTACTTGATAAGGAACCTCATTTTTAAACACACCCCCACCAACCCTAGCTTCATATAAATTATTTCTAAAGGGATCGTATATTACACCAAGTACCGGAGTTCCAATTTTAGAGACAAGGGCAATAGCGACTGAATACCCTTCAACTTGTTCTGTAAATGGTAGTGTTCCATCTAAAGGATCTACGCACCAAAAAAAATCTTTTACAAATCTTGATTTATTATCCAATTGTTCCTCAGATAACAATCCTAAATCAAATCTTTCAATCGATTTTTTTAAAACTTCAAATATTGCCGATTGAGCAAGTAAATCAACTTCTGTGACTACAGAGGCCGCGAGACTAAATCCTTCTCCCTTTAATTGAACATTCAATTCTTTACCTAAAGAGCCATTGATTATCTTTCCAGCTTTTAGTGCAGCATGTTTAGCCACTCCTAATAAATACTTTAAGTCTAATTCCATTCCTTTAATTCATCAAGTACTGCTACGGTAATTCCCTCAACGTAGTCATTTATTTTCCAGTGCCCAGGACTCCAACCTTTTAAAAATCGATTAAAATCGGCCCAGGCATATTTATACATTAATCTCCATTCCCTCTCAAGCAATATCGCGTCGCTAGAAGATAAATAATTATTGATTTCTTTAAAATACACTTCTAAAATTTCACTTTCCTTTTTCTCACATTCTGAACCGTCTAGGCAACTACTCATGAAGTATATTAAATCCTTCATTCCGCAGCCTTTTCCTACATATTGAAAATCGACAGCAGCCACTTTCGCTTCATCCTTCGAGAAACAAAAATTAGCGACTTTTGCATCTCCATGAAGAATCGTCTGAAATTTACAATCATTTAGTTTGAAGTCAATTAATTTTGCAGAGGCTTTCAATTGAGAGTCCTCCATTTTCTCAAATTCTTCTTGTCTAGTCATTAAATACCAATAGCTCCCAAAATCCCAGAGGCCAGTTGCCTTGTGAGAGATGAATTGCCCGTGTAAATTAGCTAACCATCGAACGCAACTATGAATTTGCAATTCAGAAATGTTAGTTAATCGAATTGGATATCCAGACCTGTCAAGATCTTCTAGGACCAAAATCATTTCTCCATCGATTTCAGTTTCTCCTAATAATTTAGGTATACGGCAATTTTCGTTTAAAAGATGAACATATTTTAAATACCATTCTTGTTCTACTTTATAGGATTGAATTTTACGCTTATGCCCAACATCTGAATTCCAACCATTAGGGTGATCAATTCTAGTTGGTAATTTAATGTGTTTTACAATTATTGAATCTCCATTTATTGAACTCCATTTATCTATACTACCATATCCACTCCACAAAGACTGAATATGAATACTCTTCGAATAGGATTCGTTTATAAACAGACTATTTATGAATGATTTAATTTGATTAGACATTCTTTTAAAAGGATTAAAACATATTAAGCAATTTAAAAATTTAAATCACAAAAAAGGAAACTTAATTTAACAGTTTATCTATATTTTGGCATAAAATATCAGATTTAAAAAATCTCATTTAAACAGTCTATCCACAAAAGCGAAATGCCTAATTTTAATCTGCCGGAACCTCACTAAGTTCTCTGCTCTCTATTAAAAATGGTAATATCCGAAGTTGCAAATAATGCAAGGTTATTGCTAACGTAAGTTGAACAATATTTTTTTGATCTTATCCCTTTAATCTTTTTTAAACTTATTGATTTATTCTCATTCCAATTAGTATCTCAATTTACCGTTAATCATTATCAATTATTGGTAATTTCTCTCCTGCTAAAACTCTAATCTTCAAGGCATTATTAGCCGGCGGTACTGGACAAATGTAATTAGGGTTGTAAACACAATAGGGATTGTATGCTGTATTAAAATCCAACACTACTTGTTGATTACTTTTAACGTCAACATCCAAAAACCTTCCCCCACCATAAGATTCAATACCTGTTGTTAAATCATAAAATGGAACAAATAAAGAAGAAATATTTTTTTTTGATTTACTGTATCCCGTAAGTTCATTCGCTACTCCATTAACTACAAATGATAATTTTGCAGTTGGATAATTATTACTTACCTCTCCTGAATCTTTATAAACCTGAACAGCCTTACAGTTAAGATCCCATTCAACATTTGCAATAATGCGATAAGTTGAATCAATCTTGAAAAAACTCAAGCCATTAAATTTTTTTTTGTCATTAGGTAACAAAGGCGAATTTGCTCCATAAAATCCGGCTTCAATAAATTGCCTCTTACTTTTTAACTTCTGCTCATAAGTAATTGATACCTCCGAACATGAAGCTGATAAGATTAAAAGGGAAAAAAGAAGTTTTTTAATAAAATGTAATAGTGATTTCATCTAAATGAACTTATTTAAAATTTCTAAAATAGACCAATTCTTAAAAAACAACTTTCAAGAAATATTCCCTGCTAAAATTTTCTTAAAAAAAGCAAAGATATAAACAACTAATTATAAGACTCTCAGTCCAAGAGAGCAATTTTTAAATTACTCTAAATCCCTCAACATTCAATTGTACTTTTTGATCGAGTAATTTATTTCACAGCACTTTTTATATATCCACGCACTTTTTTTGTATTGAAAAGTATAAATAAAAAAGGCCTGAACTTAATAGCTCAAGCCTTTTCTATTTATGTGTTATTTTATTTAAGGAATTTTATCAGCTTCTTTTTCTTCTGAAGACTCAACAGTTAATATTTTACTATCAATTAATAAATTATACCAAGAAAACAGCTTCTTGATGTCTGATTCATAAACTCTTTCAGAATCTGCTGGTACATAAGTGGAAAGTGAACTTTTTAATTCACTTTTAGCCGGAACTTCCAACTTCCCAAAATTATTAGCTTTACCTATTGCAGCAAACACTTCCTTCAGTGGAATATCATCAACCTCACCATAAATAGTAATATCTTCAAGTGATGATATTTTATATGACGAGTATGCATTAAACCTTTTACCGTCCACTAAAGACTCTACGATAACTCCGTTCGATGATTGAGCAACTAATTTTTGTAAACCCGGTTTGCCACCAATTGTAAATATTCCAGTTAAATCCATTTAATTCTTTTTAAACAAAAATACGATTTAAATAAAGAATGGCAAATATTAGTGATAAACTTCAAACTGATAAGAAGAACTTCCTGATGCAGAAGTAATATTCATAAAATAATTACCTGCTTTTAATAAGCTAGAATTAAGCACTATTTTGTACGTTCGTAAGTCTAACTCATCATTTAAAATACGCTGTATTAACCTCCCATTAAGATCTACAATAGAGATTGTAACATTTTCTTCAAAGCTCAACTTAAACTCCGCTATAATATATTCGTCTGCAGGATTGGGATAAAACTTAAATTCTTGTATTATTTCATTCACCCCATTTTCTCCTTCAATTATTCCTGGAGCTTCAATTTTAACGAGTTCCCTTTGACTACAACCATTTGCATCAATAGCTGTTGCTTCATAAATACCACTGCATAAACCATCAAAATTATTTTCACCTTGAACACTTCCCTCATTCCATGAATAAAGATATGGTGAGACTCCACCTGAGGCAATTAAAACCGCTTTGCCGTCACAAACATTTAACGTATCATTTATAATTTCACCTTTGTATAATTTTAGCGAATCAGGTGCTCCAATAGTGACATCAACAGTATCAATGCATCCAACGATATCTGAAATTTCTAAAACATAAGTCCCTGCCGGTAAATCTGGTGACTCAATGCCTGGTACCTTTGAGTTATTCCAATTGTAGTAGTAAGAACCTGTACCTCCAGAAACATCTAATGTTGCACTTCCGTCCTTAGTCCCAGCACATGAGGTATTCTCTATTGAAATCAGATCTGCAACCAATTCTGAAGGTTCTGAAATTGTAAAATTCATTAGCTTAGAAATACCATATTTATCTGTAATCGAAACATTATAACTTCCCGAATCAAGATTGGTAGCACTTGAAGTTGTATTTAACAAATCATGAAACCATTCTACTGAATAAGGAGGGAAACCTAAATCAATCGATAAATTGATTAATCCATCTTTTACACCGTTACAGCTTACGTTTTCAAACTCATCTAAATTAATGGTAATTCCTCTCATTTTTTCATATTGTACTTCAGCATACTGAGCATGAGCTTTTAAAGAATTCATATCTTCACCAGCTAAAATTGCAAATGCAACAACTAATGAATCACCAGACTTAACTAAATACGGCCCATTTGATATGATGTTAGCCACATCTCCTGAAACATTTACATGGGCAATACCGCTGGTCATCGATTCATACTCTTCAGAGTCGTTAAAATCATCAGATATATCAATTCCTTCACTACCCGACTTATCAAAGGCATAATAATTCACTTTATTCGTTCTAAGTGCTTTAACTCCACCATATATGCCTCCAGGTTCAAAAGCATAACCAATATCTTTCCCTACATCAAATCCTGTTACATTAGCGTTTTCATCACCTATATCCCAATCACTATATACGCCAACATAAATTTCATCCAAATCATCTTCAGTTAAATTTTTAATAACAAATTCATAAATTACATAATCTTCATTATTTGGTGTATCCCATGCATATGCAGTTTGTTCAACTGTAACTCCTATTGGTTTGACAGCATAATCATCTGTTAAAACACCTGAAACAATGAATTCTGCCCCTGTTGAACTTAAAATTTCATTTGTGTTTACAACAGCCGATTCTAAAGTTAGTAACTCCTGATCTTGGTATGACAAAACATCGTTCTTGCCAATGGCAACAAGAACTCCCATTTCACTAATTAAGCTAGCACCATCTTTATAAACCAAACCTTTTCCTGCTCCGGCATCAGTATAACCTATTCTTCCATAATTATTGAAACTTAAGTCCAAATTGTTCGTCAAAACATCAACATAATCTTTATTAATAATAATATCAAAATAATCGTTCCATACATCAACACCATTTGTAATATCAATTTGAAACTCAGCTTTACTATTAAAATTACTAGTCGAGTTTACTACGAACCTGAAAGGCACATAACACGTTTTAACTTCACCTTTAATCAAAAATGAAAGACCTGAAAGTGAATCAATCATTTCTACCTTACCATCAGTGGAATGTAGAACGACATTTAAATTAGAAGACGTATCCAAATAATTTTTTAAATCTAAGTACAGCACAACCGTATCACCGTTTACAAGATTTTGATCATTCCCATCATCAGTTATAAAGTTTTCAAACACTACAAAAGGAGCTTGAACTTTCGTTAATGTGTCTTCCATACAACCGTTTGCATCTCTTACTGTCACAATATATTCACCTCCACAAAGTCCACTAAAAACACTATCTGGCTTAAAATAAGCATCCCCTAAAGAATACATATACGGAGCAATTCCTCCAGTTGCATTAAACGATATTGTACCATCACAAATACTCAAAGAATCACTAATGTTTTTTGTTTCGAAAACCTTTATTGAATCAGGAGAGTTAATTATTACTTCAAGTAATCCAAAACAACCCATAGAATCTGATACTTCTAAAGTAAAAGTTCCTTCGCCAAGATTTGGACTCCTAATTGAATCAACCTCAAGATCATTCCAGTTAAAAACATATTCACCTGTACCACCAGAAACGTCTAGTTTAACTTCACCATCTTTAGCATTTATGCAAGTAATATCTTTTTTTGAAATCAAATTAACACTTAAAGAATCTGGTTCCTTAATAGTAAAAGACGTATCGCTAGAAATCCCATATTTATCTGTTATTGAAAGATCATAAACATCTGCAGGTAGTTTACCTATATTTAAAGTAGTAATCGTTGTATCATGACTCCATCTTATTGTATAAGGAGGGAATCCTAAATCTACAGCAACATTAATTTCACCAGCTTCACTTCCATTACAGTTAGTATTTTTAATTGAATTTACAGCTAACTCAATTCCCCTCATCTCATCGTACATTAATTCGGCATATTCCGCATCAGCAGACAAACCTTCAAGGTTTTCATTAGCCAAAATAGCAAACGCAACAGTTAGAGAATCACCCGATCCAATGTCATAAGGACCATTCGAAATAATATTTGCAACATCACCACTTACATTTGAATGACTAACGCCATTGGTCATGGACTGATATTCCTCTGAGTCATTAAAACCATCTGCAATATTTATACCTTCAGACCCAGATTGATCAAAAGCATAATAATTCACCTTTTCGGTTCGTAAAGCCCTAATTCCAGCGTAAATTCCATTTGGTTCATATGCATAGCCCAAATTATTACTTAAATCAAATTTTGTGACATTAGAATCTTTATTACCTATATTCCAATCACTGTAAACACCTACATAAACATTACTAAAATCAGTGAGTGTTGAATTTCTAATTATATATTCATAAATAATGTAATTATCATTATTTGGTGTATCCCAAGCGTAAGCAGTTTGCTCTACTTTAAGTCCAACTGGACTAATTGCCCAATCATCAACCAAGACACCAGTTGCAGTAAAGGTAGCATTTGATAAACTCAACGCATCTGGGGAATTAATCACCGCAGGATCCAAAGTCAAAAGCTCATAATCCTCATAAGAAAGAACATTTGTTTCAGAAATTGCTAGCAAAACCCCCATTTCACCAATTAAACTTTCACTTTCTTTATATCTAATACCTAAACCAGAACCGGTAAATGTATATCCAATTCTACCGTAATTGTTAAAGCTCAAATCCAAATTATTGGTTATTATGTCTATGTAATCTTTATTTACTGACAAAGCAAATGCGTCTTCCCAAGTGTGAACTCCATCCGAGATCTCTAAACCAAAATCTATGGACGCATTAATACCAGCACCAACATTAACAATAAACTTAAATGATTCTAAACATGTTTTTACCTCGTTAGTATTTAAACTTGATAGTGATGATAATGAATCAATTACTAAAGCTTTACCATCTTTGGAACGTAATACGATAGAGAGATTTTCTGCATCACCCAAATGATTTTTTAAATCGACAGTTAAGACAACAGTATCTCCAACTGCAAAATTTTGCTCCAGCCCGTCATCAGCGTTGTGATTATGGAATGTGATAAACGGAGTTGATACAGGCGACAAAGCTTTTAAAGCATTAACTCTACCTGTACCCAAAGCACCTTTAAAACCCTCATTTCCAGGAATGTGATATATACTATCTGTTGATGCTTTTAAAATTGCAGCAACCTTTTGAGGTGAAGCATCTGGGTATTCCGAACGAACTAAGGCTGCAACCCCCGCAACGATTGGAGCAGCAAAAGAGGTGCCGTAACCAATATGACCACTACCACCCCCTACATTCAAAGCAACTATACTTTGCGAAGGTGCTACTAAATCAATTTTATTATTAAACTGTGAACCTGTTGTAGCGTTTTCTATCCAAATTTCATCTTTAGAATTAACTCCACCCACAGAAATTACATTTTCGAATGAAGCGGGGTATAAATAATTTGATGCTGAGCTATTTCCAGCTGCAGCAATTACAACAGCACCTTTATTATTTGTTGCATAATTAATAATATCCTGTCCATACTGAGTATGATACGTTGTTCCCCAAGAACAATTTATTACACTAGCACCATGATCGGCAGCGTATTTCACACCGGCATAGCCATCCATCAAAATGCCAATATTATTTGAAATTTTAACTGGTAAAATCTTACACTTGAAACCAACTCCAGCAACATGTTTTCCATTGTCTGTAACAGCAGAAGCACAACTCGCTACCTTTAAACCGTGTTGGCCTGTTACTTCAGGATTATTATCGTTCCCACCTGTATCCCATCCTATAAAATTATCAATATATCCATCATCATCATTATCAATCCCGTCAATTGGATCATTGTAATTTCTTTTAATATTATTTACAATATCAGGATGATCACTGTCAATTCCAGTATCTACAATTCCAATAACAACATTTGTATCTCCTTTTTGAATATCCCAAGCTTCTAAAGCTTGAATTAAACTAATATGATACTGACTTCCTATTTTAGGATCATCAGGAGTATAAAGTAACTCAGGGAGTGCTTGCTGTTCGACATACTCGAATAACCCACTTGAAAAGAACCATTTTGAAGCTAATTCTTCATGAAAGTCTGCTGAATAATTAATAGTATAAACTAGACTAAGATCAACTAATTTTAATCCATCTTTGTTTTCAGAATTTTGAAGAGAATGAATATTCGGGAACTTTCTTTCTATTGAAGTCACTCCGAATTTTTCAAAAAGAGAAAAGATTGGTGTTCCTAAAAAGTTTTGCTTGTGAAAAGTAAAAAAGTGTTCTTTTTTTATTTTAGCAATAAGCTGTCCTTTGATTACATTAACTCCATT
>JAQXEE010000057.1 GCA_029251005.1 Flavobacteriales bacterium
TGAATTCAAAAGAGAACTCCCCATATGCTTGTTATATAGGGATTTATAAAGTGTTATTGCCTCTTCATAATAGTTCGCGTAAAAAGCGGTGTTTGCTTCTTGTAACTTTATTTTCTCCATTGGTGAAAACCCTTTTTGAGCTGAAACTCCAAAGTTGACAACAACAAAAAAAACAAGTAATCCGATGATTCTTTTCATTCTATTTTTTTTAATAAATGTACAGATTTTGAAAAACCTGTTGTACGTAAGACAAAAATATAAAAACTGAGGACTTATGAAAGGAAAAACTATGCCAGTTTCATCACCTTACTAAAGCAATCTTCCCTACTTTCTCCCTTCTAGACAACCCTAAACCTCTGTAAATTAATTTATAAACATACACATCAACTTGAACATCTCTGCCGTTAACTTTACCATCCCATCCTTCTTCTTGATTATGAGAACGATAAATTAACTGACCCCAACGATTAAATATAAGCAAATCAAATTCATACAAACCAACACCCCGTACTTTAAACACATCGTTTATATCATCATTGTTAGGAGAGAATGCATCAGGAATTCTAAAATCAGGACAAGTGTCTACCAGAACTGAATCTGCAGCACTACAGTGCTGATCAGTTACCGTTAAAGTATATTGACCTTTATTTTCAATAAATATAGACTCTGTAGTTTCTCCTGTGTTCCAGGCATAAGTAACCCTGTCAGGCGCATTTATATGTTGATTATATATTTCGACATTAGGTTGTCCGCAAATACTAAAATCCCTTCCTAAATCAATATTACCAAGAACAGTATTATCCCAAACTCGGACCTCACGTGTTAAAGTTGTGTCATCTTGGCACCCTTCTTTTATCATCATTGAAACCATGTATAAACCGGCTTGCGAATAAGTGTGAACAGGGTGCTGATCTTCTGATGTATTTTGAGCAGAAGTTGGATCGTCAAAATCCCACAGCCATTTATCAGGCCAAACATCACTTTCATCAAAAAAACTCAAAGGAACTCCTGAGCAAACATCTGAAATTCTAAACCAAGGGTGTGTGGGAACAGATAGCTCATAAAGCCAGTAATCATTAACCCCTCTATTTAAATGAGTTCGATCGCCAGATATAGATGATTCAGAATATCCTCCAGCCAAAATGCCTCGATCACATTTTATAAAAATAGCCTGAAGTGTATCATTCGCTGCACCCCCATAATTGTAATCCCAAAATTTAATACCATTGGTGTCTACCTTTATAATCCAATTATCAAATCCACCATTATTCCCACTTATTTTACTTCCTCCGCTCCCGTTGCTGTAACCTGCAATAATAGCCGACCCTTCAGGTGAAATCTCCATGTCCTTTAGTGTTTCGGAACCATTAGACCCAAAAGTTCGGTCAAACTTAACAATTGCACTATCATCAACATTTAGTATCCAAAAATCACCATTATTGTATCCTCCTGATGATTTATTACCTGTACTTTTAGAGTTTGTTGTTCCCGCGATCCAAAAGCCATCGGAGTGATTTCGAGGGCGAATTTCCTCTAGGAAATCATCTTCCTTTCCTCCAAAATTTTTATCCCAATTTTTATTTCCATTATCATCAATTGAAACAATCCAAAAATCAAACCCACCATATGAATCTTCTGTTTTATTTCCACTTGAGTCTGAAATTGAATAGCCTCCCAACCAAATCTGATTAGAACCAAATTGTACGTTTGTTAGTATATCTGTTGTGTCACCTCCAAACGACACATCCCAAATAACAGTTCCTGAATCGTTAATTTTCACCATCCAAAAATCTTCATCTCCATATGAATTATCAGATTTATCCTCGCCAGCATTACTAAAAGAATAACCCCCTAAGTAATAACCTCCACCGCCATCTGCAACTGCACATGTGAGGTAATCATCATCACTACCTCCAATGGATTTATCCCATTGTTTATTTCCATTCTCATCAATTTTAACAACCCAAAAATCGTATCCACCTTTTGAACTTTGAGATTTTTCACCACTCATTCCTGACGCTGAAGATCCAGCCAAGATATAACCACCATCGCCTGTTGGAATTATTGCTGCTAGTTGATCTATAGAGTCACCTCCAAAAGACTTTTCATATAATACAACTCCGGCTGTGTCTGACTTCAACACCCAAAAATCTGTATGCCCTTTATTCAATCCTGAAAAATCCTGATTACCAGAAGTATAAGTATGACCAGCAGAAAGAATTGCGTAATCCTTCTTATTTTGGTGAATATCCATTAGATAATCATTTTGATCACCTCCCCAAGCATAGTCTTTATCCCAAACAGGATAACTTCCTTGAGAGAGCCCCAAGAATACTGAAAAAATAAAGGTAAATAAGGTTATTTTTTTTTTCATTAATATTTTCCTTTATCCAATTCATCAACAGCAAAATAAGCGGCAACAGCTGAATAAGTTGGTGCTAACATCCAACCAATAGCCGGGATAAAAAACACCAATTGAAAAACAGAACCTATACTCGAAGCAAGCGATTTATTTTGTTTAGAATAAATAATACTCTCTTTTACATTTAAACCTTTTCTTTCAAGTGCATAGTCTAGCATGCTTACGCCTAAAAAATAGGAACTCACTAACCACATTAGTATTGGTTGAATAATGTTAATAATGGGGACAAATGCCATTATAATAAGAGCAATAATAATAAGCCCTTCTAACAAAATCCCACGAGTAGCAAGAACAATCCCTCTTACGCTATCTTTTAAGAATTGTTCCAACTTAAACGGTGTGTCAATCCCTTTGTGTTTCTTATCAACTACCTCAATTAAATAAGCTAAAACTGGTGAATAAAGGAGTAAAATAATACTCTTATAAATAAAAAGATAAACTCCAATTAACGCTGTATACAGCATCAACCGTATAAAATACTCTAGAAAATTCGTTAAGAATGAAAAAATAGAACAAAACCAACCTAAAAAACTGTCATCACAATCAAAACTAAAAATACCATCTACCCATTCTGTAATACTTGATGTCACCCAATTAATGAACAACAAAAAAAATATTGCATTCACAACACCTGGTATGTATACGAAGTGCCAAAGCCGATGTTGCTTTATAAATTGATGAGCCTTGGAAAAAGACTTAAAGCCTAATCTTAATTTCTCAAAAAACGTCATTGCTAGTCTAGTACTTTTGAAATTTTATAATTGTTTCGAATACTTGAATTTCGACTAATTAATTCGCCCACAAAACCTGCTAAGAAGACCTGAGTTCCGATAACCATCAAAACAAGGCTAAAGTAAAAAATCGGACGATCGGTTATTGGGTAATAGTTCTCTCCAATCTTAAAAATAAATTGTAGAATCCAATCAATTGTCAAGTAACCACCAATTATAAAACCAAAAGCGAATAAGGAAGACCCAATAACGCCAAATATGTGCATTGGTCTTTTACCAAATTTAGAAACAAAAGTAATCGATAGTAAATCAAGTGGTCCATTAATAAAACGACTTAAGCCAAACTTAGTCGTTCCGTATTTTCGAGACTGGTGATGAACTACTTTTTCACCAATTTTAGTAAAACCAGCCCATTTTGCTAATACTGGAATATAGCGGTGCATTTCGCCATAAACTTCAATGCTTTTAATAACATCGTATTTGTATGCTTTTAATCCACAATTAAAATCATTCAATTTTATTCCACTCATTTTTCGAGTTGCCCAATTATATAATTTCGTTGGTAACGTTTTAGTAATTGGATCGAAACGTTTTTTTTTCCATCCCGAAACTAAATCATACCCTTCTTCAAGAATCATTCTTCTTAATTCCGGCAACTCCTCAGGACTATCTTGCAAATCAGCATCCATTGTAACAACAATTTCTCCTTCAGCATGTTCGAAACCAACATACAAACCAGCTGATTTTCCATAATTACGCTGAAACTTAACCGCTTTTATATTATCATCTTTAAGCTTAAGTTCTTCAATTACTTTCCAGGAATCATCTGTACTGCCGTCATTTATGAACCAAATTTCATATGTCGTATTACTTTCATTCATCACCTTAACAATCCAATCATGTAATTCAGGTAACGATTCTGCTTCGTTAAAAAGAGGTATAACTATGGAATAATCCTTCATTCTAATTCTTTATTTGCCTAGGGCTTTTAATAAAAACACCAACTATAAAACTAACAATTGTAAATATAAGTGAATAAAAAAACACATTGTATATAATTTGAAAAATTGGTTGCCTAAATTCCTTGTTAAATATTCTTAAAGCCTCCTCCTCCTCATTACTAAAACCATCCTCTTTCATAGCATCTCTCATAACATCAAGAGTCTCTTCCCAAAGATCTGGACTAACGATGTTGAAAATTAACAAATACCAAGCAGCACACCAAAAACCTAACAAAGCACCAGAGCGATAGTTAAACCGAACCAATTTACTTAACTCAACAACACCGTCATTTAATTTTCGGTAATACATACACAAACCAAACACTATAGCAGCGAGCCAAACGATTTCTAAAAATTTAATTCCATCAAAAGGAAAATAAGTTCCAATAAACAGCATAGGCAAGTTTAAAACAAATAAAACCATCCCTACTTTTAAATATAAATTCAACATATAACTATAAAATTAACACAATATTCAATCATTGTTGCAAATTAAAAACCTTGTTTGTACATTTGCCTCCGGGTAAGTCTTGTACGACCAGCTCCTATTTAACTCCCCCAGGGTTGGAAGACAGCAAGGGTAGATAGTTGAGCGGTGCGATATAAGTAGCTTACCCTTTTTTTGTGCCCTAAATTTAAATTATGAAAAAGATTTTTTTCCTTTACTTGTTAGCGTTAGCTTCAATTTTAAACTTAAAAGCTCAAGATGATGATCAATCCAATTTACTTCCCACAACTATGTTTTCTGTAGAATCAGGATATCATTTCAATTCATTAAATGGTAAAAGCGCAATTGGTTTCAAATCATATGTATGGTTTTTAAGAAAAAATAGTGTTGGTACAGAATTTCATTTCTATTTACCCTCTGTAGAAAGAAACTATAACGATTATCAAATGGATTTTAACTTTAGAAGGATTTTAGTTGATTTCCACCCCTTGACATTTGATTTTTTAATAGGTCCAGCATTTAGAAGCACTAGAGATTCAATTAATACCGACGGCGAATTCACTGGTAAACTACCAGAAAACGAAAGATACTTTGCTTTTGATGGAATTAACTTAGGATTTGGAGTTGGTTACAGATGGGGCAATCATTCAATATATGGAATGCCTAAAATCAACCATAAAAATGCAGAAATACAGCTCTCATTAGGATATAAGTTTCATTTCGATATCACGCCTATCGATGTTTTTGATAATAAATACAAACTAAAGAAGAAAAGAAGAAAGAGTTAATAATCTGTAAATAACTTTACAATTTCTTCTAGTGAGTATTTTTTTAAATACTCCTTTCTTATTTCATTTGCTTCTTTACCAGTAATTTCAATTCCAACAAAAGACACAGAGCCTTTAAATACAGATAAATCAATTGTTATATATTCATTTGGGACAATTTCGGCACTAGCTGTTAAAGTACTTTTATCTCCTTTCTTTTTTGTAAAGCCCAACTTTTTAAAAGTCGATTCGTTATAACTCATCTTAAATTCAGGTTGTAAGAGTTCAAAGTTAATTAACTTTACAATACTATTATAAAACTGTTTTGATAACTGAAATAACAAAAGCGCAAATAAACGAATTACCCTTAGATAAATTTGAGGGGGAAATTGTAATTGTAGATTCAGCTCAAAAAATAACAGACGCACTTATTGATATTGAACACGAAAACATCATTGGTGTTGATACAGAAACAAAACCAACCTTTAAAAAAGGGGCGCTAAATAAAACTGCTTTAGTTCAAATCGCAACTCGGAATAAAGTTTATTTATTCAGACTGAATAAAATAGGACTTCCTTTTGAATTGGCTAGAGTATTTGAAAATTCTAAAATTCAAAAAATAGGCATTGCCGTCATTCAAGACATGAAAGAGTTGAATGATCAGTACCGACCTTTCAAACACAATAATGTTATCGATTTAAACATCCTCTGCAAAAGTCTTGATTTTAAAAATATTGGAGCTCGAAATCTATCAGGAATGGTTTTAGGTTTTAGAATTAGCAAACGTCAACAAACAAGTAATTGGGAAGCACAAACTTTGAACGAAGCACAACTAAGGTATGCAGCTACAGATGCTTGGGTCGCTAGAGAAATCTATCTTAAACTATACCATAGTGAGCAGTTTAATTTTTAAAATAAAAAGGATCCGCTAACATAAACTTGGGCGTTTTTCTTCTATTATGTCTACGAAAAATTAAAACACCTTCTGCATTTAAGAAACTATTCCCTGTTAATCTTCCTCGAGCATCCTTATAAATAAACCCACCATTACTTTGATAGACTTTATACCCCTGTAGCTTTCCTTTTACATTGTGATAATAAATCTTTCTACCTCTTTTTTTCAATGTTCTTATTACTGTACCATCTGAACTGTAATAAGTAGCCAAATTACGTTGAATTTTTATTTCTTTAGCAACAGGAGAGATCACTGTCCTTAATGACTTTCCCTCCTCTTTTTGATTCTTTTTTATTGATTTTAAAACTGGTTTATTTACCAAACGAATTGTTTTAATAACCCTTTTCCATTTATCACGATAAATGATCTTATCGGATGAAACCAATTTACTACCTAAGTATTTATTTGAATTACTAAAAAACGAAAACTCGCTGTTTGTTACAACCACTACCTTCCAAATCTCAAAATTAAATATTTCCTGATCTTTTACCGATTGAGATTTTGCAATAAATGCAATGCAAAAAAGAAATAATAAAAAGTTTAACCTCATATTTTGAAAGCTCCAAAAATCATACCTAATTACTTAAATCGAAACATTTCCTTTTCACAACCAACATACT
Organism: Flavobacteriales bacterium; assembly: GCA_029251005.1. GTDB lineage: Bacteria > Bacteroidota > Bacteroidia > Flavobacteriales_C. Next base: position 6,945 of record JAQXEE010000057.1, read on the forward strand.
TTCTTTCCACATCCAATCTATTTAATCCAAAATCATGTACTTTCAATTCCCCATTCCAATCTAAATCAGTAGCTTTTTCAATATAAATAGCTTCATTCGATAAAACAGAAGCCTCAAAATAAACAGTGTCAAACCCTTGCTCCAAAAACCAACCATCAGATGTTGAGTCGGTCAAGTTAAATGACAAAACAGCATCAAACTGATTGTGATATGGCCCACACTGTTTCCAGTCTAAATCCCAGTTTTTGTTAATTACATCGTTCAAACTATCTTCAGCCTCGCAAGAAAACAAAACAATTGTTAATAAAAAAATGCATTTTTTAATATGTTGCAACATCTATAATTTTATATCGTATTTATAAAAACTAATTTTACACAATGTTAGAAAAAGATTTCGAATACTACTTATCAAACCGGTATGATCTGAATAAAAAATTTGGTCGATCTTTTGTTGTTATTCAAAATCAACTTATTTTAAAGTCACTTCCTAGTTTGAAAGAAGCCATACAATATTTAAAAAGTAAAAAGGGCGCTTATCTTGTGCAAGAAGTTAATGATCAAGTAGATGCCCAAACAACTCTATTCCTTCAATAAACAATTATTAACCTCAGTTTTTTAAATCTATGTTTGATGGCATCAGTTGAACTATCACTTGCAGTACAACATTTAAAAAAAGGCAACATAATAGCTTGTCCAACCGAAACCATTTGGGGGTTGAGTTGCATTGCATCAAACGAACAATCGGTTAATAGAATATTTGAAATTAAAAACAGACCTCATCATAAAAGTTTGATTGTTTTAGTAAGCAACATTAAAATGGTTCAACAATATGCTAAAGATCTTACATCCTTAGAAAAAAAGCACTTAAAAAATGATAGTCCTACTACAGTTGTACTTAACAAAATTCACAACTTACCAAACTCTTTGTTGGCTAAGGATCAAACTTTAGCTTTTAGAATTGTAAAGCATCCTTTAATTTCCGAATTAATTAAAAAATTAGGAGAGCCAATTGTATCAACATCCGCAAATTTAAGTGGAGAATCATCGGCAAGGAAATTCGAAGAACTTAGTCCAGTAATTTTGGATCGGGTGGATTATACCTTAAATTTACCTTCAAGTTTCACCCCTACTTTTAAACCTTCGAAAATTGTTAAAATTATTGGAGAAAAAGTAAAAATTATACGATCATAATTGAACAATAATTTTCTAAAAAACAAAATTTTCGAAGTCGTTTCACAAGTTACAGAAGAGCTTGATTTAAGGGCTTTTGTAATAGGCGGATTCGTTAGAGATCTACATTTAAACCGACCATCCAAAGACATCGACATTGTTGTTGAGGGTAAAGGAATTGAATTAGCTTTAGCCGTTGCTAAAAGGGTAGGAAATCCTAAAGTTTCTATTTTTAAATCCTTCGGAACAGCAATGTTTAATTACGAGGGGCTGGAAATTGAATTTGTTGGAGCTAGAAAAGAGTCTTATAATAGAGATTCACGAAAACCAATTGTAGAAGATGGTACACTAAAAGAAGATCAAGATAGGCGAGATTTTACAATAAATGCGTTAGCGTTAAGTTTACAAAAAGAAAGTTTTGGAGAGTTAGTTGATCCGTTTGGAGGAATCCAACACATAGAGGAAAAGCTCTTAAAAACGCCGCTCGATCCAGATATAACTTATAGCGACGATCCATTAAGAATGATGAGAGCTGTTCGTTTTGCGACACAACTGAATTTTAAAATTGACGCCCCTTCATACGAAGCAATTAAACGTAATGCTGATCGATTAAAAATAGTTTCAATTGAAAGAATTATTGTTGAATTTAATAAGATTATCTTATCTCCTACTCCTTCAATTGGATTGAAATTATTATTTGACACGAACCTTTTACACCAGTTCTTCCCTGAAATGATCAATTTACATGGTGTTAAAGAAAAAAATGGACAACGCCATAAAGATAATTTCTACCACACATTACAGGTAGTTGATAATATATGCAAATACACGGATGACTTGTGGCTTCGCTGGGCTGCCTTATTGCATGATATAGCAAAACCTGCAACTCAACGATTTGACCCTAAGGTTGGATGGACTTTTCATGGACACGAACCTTTAGGAGCTAGTTGGGTTCCTAAAATATTCAAGCGTTTGAAACTTCCATTAGACCATAAAATGAAATATGTTCAAAAACTTGTTAACCTTCATTTAAGACCAATTGTTTTAGCAAAAGATTTTGTTTCTGACTCAGCAGTACGCAGATTATTATTTGACGCTGGTGAAGATGTTGATGATTTAATGACACTTTGTGATGCAGACATTACTTCCAAGAATAAAGATAAAGTTGAGAGGTATTTAAATAATTTTCAAATCGTAAGGCGGAAACTAAAAGAAGTTGAAAAAAGAGATAGTATTCGTAATTTCCAACCCCCTGTTGGTGGGAAAGAAATCATTGAAGCCTTTAACCTTAAGCCATCGCCAGAAATTGGGATAATAAAAGAGGCGATACGCGAAGCTATACTTGAAGGCGAAATACAAAACGACCGATTAGAGGCCTTAAAATTCATGGAGAAAAAAGGAATCGAAATTGGTTTAACATTGGTTAAAAAAATCAACTAATTTTCTGCATCTTTGCTTTGCACTTAACAACTAATAAAGCTTAATACTATGAGATCATTTGTTTACAGAATTAGCGCAGTTCAAGATGACCAAGATGTTGAGGAAGTCTATAGAGATATTTTAATTCAAGAAAACAAAACATTTGAAGATTTTCACCACGCAATTCTTGATGCATTCGGTTTAGCTGAAGGCGAAATGGCTAGTTTTTACACTTGTACTGAAAATTGGGAAGAAGGACTAGAAATCACTTTAGCTGATATGGGTACTATGGAACACGAGTCAGTGAACATTTTAATGCAAGAATTTACAATTGCCAAGTCTGTTGAACAAAATATTAAGTATTACAAATTCACATACGATTTCTTATTCCCTAAAAAATTCAAAATTGAACGAATTGGGGAAAACAATGAAATTAAAGAAGACGTTCCTGTTTTATTAAAAGAGGTTGGTACGTTCGAAGTGGAAGAAAGTCAAATTGCAGACATCACTTTTGATGATTTAGAAGAACCAAAGTATGATCCTTACGGATTTGATGAAGATGATTACGACGAGCCTACGTTTGAAAATATTGATGATTTAGATATTTAAACCACATCCAAAAGGATGCAAAATAATAAAACACTCATTGTTATTGTTGGGCCAACAGCCATCGGTAAAACAAGCCTAAGCATTTCGTTGGCAAAACATTTCAAATGTGAAATATTAAGTGCCGATTCTCGTCAATTCTACAAAGAGATGGAAGTTGGAACAGCAAAACCTACACCATCTGAAATGGATGGTGTGCCTCATCATTTTATAAACAGTCTATCCATTCACGAAAAATACACTGCTGGTCAATTTGAGATTGATGCCATTAAAAAGTTAAATGAACTTTATAAAAAAAACGATTATGCTATTTTAGTTGGGGGTAGCGGATTATTTGTAAATGCGGTTTGTTTTGGACTAGACGATATTCCAGGCAACTCAGAAATCCGAAAGCAATTAATCAAGGAATTTGAAACCCACGGTATCGAAAGCTTACAAAAACAGGTTAAAGTGATAGACCCTGTTTATTACGAAACTGCAGACATCAAAAATCCACATCGATTAATGAGAGCTCTTGAAGTTTTTAAGACCTCTGGTAAACCTTACTCATCTTTCCGAAATAAACAAACTAAGCAACGGTCTTTTAATAGTGTCTGGGTTGGCCTAAACCTCCCCCGAGAAGAAGTTTACAATAATATTAACAAACGTGTAGACATAATGTTGGAAAAAGGATTACTTGATGAAGTTACCAAATTGGAAAATTTTAAATACCTATCTCCTCTAAAAACAGTTGGCTATCAAGAGTTTTATCCATTAACTAAATCAAAACCTGAATTGAATAAAGTGATTGAAAAAGTAAAACAAAATACAAGACGATTTGCAAAACGTCAAATTACTTTTTTCAATAAAAACGAGAGTGTAAAATGGTTTAAGCCATCTGACACAAATAAAATAATAAACTTTATTAACTGCTCCAACAAAAATTAAACAATATCTGCTAAGTATATTATAAAAGTAAAAGCCACAAAAAGAACACCTAGCAAGGCAGAAGATGAAGTTTCACCTTCTGCATATAATTCCCACTTATTCTTAATCAACCAAACATTTATCAAGGCTAGGAAAGTAGCTCCGAAGTAAAATAATAAATCTACAATATCAAATCGCCCATCTGTAAAATTTAAATACTGAAAAAATTCTAATCCTATTCCCATTAAAGAAGCCAATAATATTAATGGTACAAGTGTCTTGCCCGTGAATTTTTTTAGCAAACTAATCGTGTTTTGAAAAGCTAACAACCACAACGCACCAGGTAAACTGTATATAAACCACTCAGGAAATGCGTTAACAACTGTAAAACCTCTAAACAGATCAACCATACCCGATAACCCTACAAAAGAAGTTAATTGATACACGACAGTATCAGAGGATCTAAATACCAAGTACAACCCTCCTGCAAATAATAAAGGCAAAATTATTTCTAATAATATAAACCGGTACCTATTCATAGTATTTTAGAAGCTCTTACAAATTTAAGATTTCTATGTAGATGTTTCAGAAATACAATCATATTTTTTTAAAAACAAACTATTGGTTGCTGTACCACAACAAATAATTAACTCGAAAAACCGAAATAAGATAGTATCTTCGAATAAAATTTAGTAGTGAAAAAGTTACAAACACTTTTATTTATACTGTTATTTAACGTTGTAGCCAACGCTGCTAACCAATATCTGTATAGAGTTCATGTTGGGTCTTATAAAGTTACAGAATCTCCTGAAGCGATTAAATCACTACCAGAAGTTAAAAAATACATGCTCCCTGAAGGGTACCACTGTTTTTTTTCGGGTGGGTACTACATTTACTTTAAAGGAGCTTTAGAAAGGTTGAAAGATATTCATAAAAAAGGTTTTAAAAAAGCAACAATCAGAGTTTACAAAAACGAAAAGTTAATTCTGCTAATGGATGGATTAAATCATATTGAAGAAGAATCTATCAATCCAACACCTATTCCTGAAAATGAAATATTGGATAAACAAATTTTCAGCTTATCTAGAAAATGGACACTCAGAAATAGAGCAGACTTTTATAGGGAGATGATTATTCCCTCTTTAACCGATACAACAGGATATAAACCTAAAAATGAAAATCTCGAGTCAAACTGGAAATTCAACCTTAACATTTTCGGTCAACTCGGTTGGCAAAAAAAATCATCTTCTGCAAAAGATCCTCATAAAGAAAAAATAAAAAATAAAGAGGAAAATGAAAACACCGAAGAAGAAGAAGAAGAAGAAGAAGAAATTTATGATAAGGCTTTAATGGCGGCAATTGAAGAGGGTATAGTTGAAGAAAAGGCAGAAGAAGTAATCGAAGAGAATGATGAAAACATTGAACTTTCAGATCAATTTATTCCAGATGAAAACCCGGTGTTCAAAATCTATTTAGCATCTGTTAAAACAGGTGGGATAGTTCCAACTAAAATTAAATATGTCCCAGATATCGTTTATACCTACGAAAAGAAAGCACTTACACTTTACACCGTAGGTTATTACGTAAGTTCAGCTAAAGCTCAGGCTGATTTAGCAATTTATAGAGACAAAGGTTTCTACAATGCAAAAATTATCGGAATTTATAAAACTATCGTAGTTTCCCAAGATATTGCTGATGAGATTTTAAGTAGAGTTCAGCAAAAAAAATAGGCTAATCTCTTAATTCATCTTTGTCATTTATTTTGTTTCCAATCCAAATAGGTATCGCTGCTGTAACGTACATAAACAAACTGTAAACAGCTGCAGGAAAGCCAAAAGTTAAGTTAATTAAAGAAGATATTTGGATTGCTAGAGTTCCGTTTTGATTACCCGATTCTAAACTAATTGTTAGTGATTGTTTGAAGTTTAATCTAAACAATCGAGCTGTAAAAAACCCAATTACCATTGTTGATATATTCAAACTAATTACAATTAAAAATGATTCAGTAATTCGCTCAACTAATTGAGCCATTTCCTTAATAACTATACCAACAATTACTAAAACTATAATTAACATACTTGCAATTCTCACAGGTCTATCCATCTTTTTAGCTAACTCAGGCTTCTTTCTCCTTAAAAACATACCAATTGTTAATGGTAAAGCAATAACAGCTAATAAAACTGCTATAATTTCTGAAACTGGTGATTTAACAATATCACTTCCAGCTGTAAAATCATCAACTGCAAAATTCACAATAATAGGAATTGAAATTATAGTCAAAATACTATTAATAGCTGTTAGCGTAACCGACAAAGCAACATCTCCTTTTGCTAAGTGTGTTACCAAATTAGATGTTGGTCCGCCAGGACAAGCTGATAAGATCATCACGCCCATAGCAATACTATCGTTTACATTATAAAATTTGATTAAGCCGTAAGCAATTAAAGGAAGTAAAATAATCTGATTTAAAAAGCCAACAAAGATAGCTTTCGGAAATTCTAAAACACGTTTAAAATCCCCAAGGGTAAGGCTTAATCCCATTCCTGTCATGATAATAATTAAAGAAATTACTAAGATTAATGTCGATACTGAATCCATATTTTAGAGTTTAACACTTAACTACTTAACTCTAAACAAATAAAATAGTTTTAAAAATCATGTAATCGCCTTTTATTCATCTATGGAGTTTCGATCTCAATCTAGCCAAAAAATTATTAAACCATAATTTTTTATTCATAAAAATATGGACTATTTATTTTAGAAATATAGTCAAAATGCAGTTACTCTGATGCAATAAAAAAGTTATACCATTTTATTTAAAAATGGATTACACACTATTTTAACTAAACAGTAAATTTATTTTGGTCTGGTTTCATTTCTTTGTATTTGAAACAATTCAAAAAAGACATGACGATTTTAGAATTTATAGAACAATTCCCCATCGAATCAAGCTCCCTTGCTAATTTCAATTGCAACGAAAAAAAGAAGTCATTTTCTGGGAGTAATTTGGTCCTTCTAAACACTATTTTTTTTTAAGGAAAAACTAAATAAAAATGTGAATTTTGCAAATTTCTAACAGGATTAAAAAGTTCCTATGGTGCAGGACCCCAACTTATCAATTCGCATATGACTCCAAAGAATATTATTCATAACTTTTTTTAAAAAAAGTAATTTAGACAAGGAGTTACAATCTCAACTCAAGCACGATATATAAAACACATTCATGTCGTTAACACACAGAATTCGTAACACTATGAGGAATCGTGAGTTTCGTTATAAACTTAATGATGTGGTAAAATTTGATCAAGGATGCTATGAAATAGACACTGCTGAGAATATCAATTTAAAACTTAGAAAAAGAAGCCAGAAGCTCAGAGAATAATCTCAATAGATTTTATAGTATTCTTGAAAAAACAAGTGAAAAATTCAATAAGAGATTTAGTCTCTATTTCCGGAAATAAATTACTTGAATACTTAAGTAAACAGATCACTCAGCCGATATTAAAAGTAGCTTAAACCGTTTTTTAAGTTAAAAAAGGCTCAACCGAAGTTGAACCTTTTAGATGTGCCCTGAACTGGACTCGAACCAGCACGCTGTAAAGCACAAGCCCCTCAAGCCTGCGTGTCTACCAATTTCACCACCAGGGCTTGGAATTGTAAAAGTACGATTAACAATCGTTAACACAAAAAAGGATTTTTTTAATGTCTAGAATTGTAACCAAAAGCAATCATTAAAACATATTTACACCCAAAAAAAATATTTCGGAGAACATAAAATCGAAATCTTTATTAAAAGAAACCCCTGTGATTCCAAAGCCTTTATTTACAATGCTAAACTATTGTTGAAAACAAGGTGATTCAATTCAATAAATCACTCATTAAGTCCAACTTGAATTCCATATATTTGTGACTTAATTTTTTTACATGGAATTGAATACTTTAACAGCAATTTCTCCGATAGACGGTAGATACAGAAGAGTTACTAAAAATTTAGCTCAATATTTTTCAGAAGCAGCATTAATTAAATACAGAGTAAAAGTTGAAATCGAATATTTCATCGCTCTTTGTGAAATTCCATTACCTCAATTATCAGAGGTGAAAAGTGAATTATTCCCTCAATTAAGAGCTATTTATGAAAACTTCACTGAAGTAGATGCCTTAACTGTCAAAGAAATCGAAAAGACTACAAATCATGATGTAAAAGCTGTAGAATACTTTATTAAGGATAAATTAACAGCTTTAGGCTTATCTAATAGTTTAGAATTTATCCATTTTGGATTAACATCTCAAGACATCAATAACACCTCTGTTCCATTATCTTTAAAGGACGCACTTAAGGATGTTTACATTCCTTTACTGGAAGAAGTAATCAGCTGTTTAAAAAGATTTTCCCAAGACTGGAATGAAATACCTTTGTTAGCTAGAACGCATGGGCAACCAGCCTCTCCAACTACCTTAGGAAAAGAATTTTATGTATTTGTTGAAAGAATACAAATTCAATTAAAACAACTACAATCTGTACCCTTTTCTTCTAAATTTGGCGGAGCTACAGGAAATTTTAACGCCCATAAAGTTGCTTTCCCTGGAAGGAACTGGGTTGAATTTGCAAATAACTTTGTAAACAATAATTTAGGATTATCTCGTTCGCAAACAACAACACAAATTGAACATTACGACAACCTTGCGGCCTTGTTTGATGCAATGAAAAGAATCAACAATATCTTAATAGATTTAGATAGGGATATCTGGACATATATTTCAATGGATTACTTTAAGCAGCAGCTTAAAGAGGGAGAAGTTGGTTCATCGGCAATGCCTCACAAGGTTAACCCAATCGACTTTGAAAACTCTGAAGGAAACCTAGGAATTGCAAATGGAATTTACGAACACTTATCTGCCAAACTTCCAATTTCAAGACTTCAAAGAGATTTAACAGATTCAACTGTTTTAAGAAACGTTGGAGTTCCAATTGGACATTCGATGATAGGATTAGCTTCTACTCTTAAAGGTTTAGGGAAACTTTTACTAAATAAAGGAAAAATAGCCGCTGATCTGGATAAAAACTGGGCCGTAGTTGCTGAAGCAATTCAAACAATTTTACGTCGTGAAGGTTATCCAAAACCATATGAAGCTTTAAAAGCTTTAACAAGAACTAACGATGCAATTACAGCACAATCTATTGGTTCATTTATTGAAACATTGAATGTTTCTGATGAAATAAAAAAAGAATTAAAACAAATAAC
>JAQXEE010000063.1 GCA_029251005.1 Flavobacteriales bacterium
GAGTTTTGCTACAAACTTAACAGAAGGTATTTGGTGATGGACTTTTCTATAAACTAGTGCTTGCTGTTGCCAAATCTTCCTGGTAGAATAGCGAGGAATCAATAATTTTTACAAATAGATTTTTTTTGTCTGAAAATAAAAAAGGGTTTACATATTATAAACCCTTTTGAAATTTTTATTACAAAGTATTTTAAATCTTTCTAATTTTACCTTGTTTAGAGTCGTAATTCACAAAATACACACCTCTATCTAAACTTGTTAAATCCACTACTTTACCATAGCCTTTTTTCACAATCATTCCGTGCTCACTCCATACTTCGTACATTGTTTCTGATTGAACACCACCTTCATCTGCAAAAATTAACTGGCTATTTATTTTTTGTGTGTTTTCGTTTGCAATGAATATTTCTTTAGTTGAAGACCTAATCAATCTTTTCTCCTGAGAATACCTTGGTTTTTTTGAAAAATCAACTTGCTTTATTCTAAAAGTATTTTTTCCTGAGTGAGGTTGAAGCTTAAGTGAATATTTGTTTAAACTAGACAAACCTTTACCGTTTACTTGACCAACTTTAACCCATTTATTCCACCTTTTTTGTTCGATAACGAACGGTAATTCTCCAGATTCGTTTTTTGTAGTAAAAGAAAACAACCCGTCAGGCGTAACTTCCATACTGGCTATAATGAAAGTACTCGCAGCGATTAAAACGTCAGGATTTAAAACTCTAGGAGTGCAATCATCTTTATATTCAATTTTAACTTCTACGCCTTCACCTTTTGTCAATTGATAACTCGCAAAATCAATTTCAAAAGCACTTGAATTGATCTCATCAATTGATTGTTGTCCGTTAACTGTAACGTTAACTACACAAAACCCTACTCCGAAGCTCGCAAAAGGATTTTGAACATACAAGTTTTGACCTTGATAAGTTCCTTCTAATACCATTTGCTGCTGAGCCGAAACTCCAGTAAACACTGATGAGAGAAGTAAAAATAAACCAAATATCTTTTTCATACCTTAATTTTTCAAACCCAAATTTTGGTCTTCTTTCTGTAAATAAATACAATTATAATACAATTGATAGGACTTTCAAAAAAATTGGACAGTTAATATAATCTTATCTTTTCAATTAAAATGCCAAACTTGTAACCTTTTAATTTTACTTTTGTTAGAAGATATATTTTAACAGTACGTAATCAACAACAAAACAAGAGTGAAGCGTTTCAATTTACCAAAGAATATTTATAAATTTTCTTTTGTCATGTTAGGCATTATTCTTAATTCATGCAGCACTCCCTCTAATTTTGAAACAACACCAAATACTGGAGGAGCTTTTTCCTTTTGCTCTCCCAATAGATTACAACACTTCCATCCAACTTTAATTAGTGACGAAAGCACGTATTTAGTTGCTAGTCAAATATTTGAAGGATTAGTTAAGCTAAATCACGAAACATTAAAGACAGAACCATCCATTGCTGAAAAAATAAGCTTTGATCAAAAAAAATTCATTTATACTTTTAAAATAAAAGAAAGTATTTACTTTCATGACAGTCCTTGTTTTATAAACGGAAAAGGCAGGGAACTTAATGCAGACGACATTATTTATACTTTTAAAAACCTTTGCACAAAACAGCTAGTAAACTCTGCTTACCATACAGTTTTAAAAGGAGTCGTTAAAGGAGTCGAAGATTATTTCATGGGCCAATCAGATAACATATCAGGTATTAGAAAGATTGACAACTCAACAATTGAAATTGAACTTCATCGTCCAAATGGACTTTTCTTGAGGAAATTAACGGGAATCAACTTCTCAATAGTAGCAAAAGAGGCTTTACAAAAATATGGTATTGAAAACAATGTTGGCACAGGTCCTTTCATCCCACTAAAATTTGACAAATACAATGATCAACAAATTTTAATCAAAAATTTGAACTACCACGGAATAGACAAAGAAGGGAATAAATTACCCTATTTAGACTCCATAAAAATCACTTTCGACACAAGCTTAAAAGAACAAATAAAGTTAGTTGTAGATAAAAAACTGAGCACTGTATTAAACTTACCTTTTAAGGCAGTTAAAAGAATTATTAGAAATAATAAAAATAAATTCGATAAGGAAGTAAAAATGCAGAACGCTCCGTTTTTATCAAGTCATTTCATTGAATTTAATATCAATAAGGGCATCTTAAAAAATAAACACTTAAGAAAAGCAATTAATTACGGACTAAACAAACAGGAGTTAACTTTTAAGGTCTTTGGTGAAACCCGTGGGAAAACTGGTAATGCTGGGATTTCCCATCCTAATTTAATTAACTACCGTAAGAATGGTGTTAATGGTTATTCTTTCAATCTAGACTCTGCAAAATCTCATTTGAAACTAGCAAGATTAGACTCTAACTCTTTAGATATAGAATTAGACATCAGTCAAGATGATTATAAAGCTTTGAGTATTGCAGATGAAATAAGGTTTCAATTAGGCCAAAACCTAGGACTTAACATTAAGATTAATGTTGTTCCACAAAGGTACAAACTAGAAAAATCGAGATATGCAAAAGGGGATATGTACATATCTAACGTAACAGCAAATTATCCTAGCCCAGAAGGCTTCTTAAATATTTTTTACGGAAAAACTGTTCCTAAATCTTTAAACACCCCTTCTTATCCTAACACCACCCGTTTCATCAATAGGGACTTTGATAGAATGATGGATAGAGCAAGAAGATCTATAGATGAAGAGAATGCAAATCAAAGTTTTGCAGCAGCAGAGAGGCTTCTAATGGATGAGTGCCCTATTGCTATGCTTTGGTATGAAGAAACAAATCGTTTAATAGACAGTCAGGTTAAAAATTTCACATTAAATAAACTACAACTCCTATCTTTTTCAAAGGTTTATATTTCAAAATAATCTGACATTACATTTTATTAATTAATGTCAAAAATAAATGGAAGTTTTGGCCTTAAATGATGTTCCTCCAAATAACATCTAATCCTCAGTATATCCATATTATTAATCCTAGTGACAATATCATTATAACTGATCACAAACTAGTACCTTCACTTGAATTATAAAGATATGTGTACTTAGTAGATTTATAAAACAAACTTCTAATTTAACTATTCTGGAACAAGTGGAGCGTTTTATAAAACTGGACTAATTATATTAAAATACCAACAACACAACTAAGAATAGGTCTTCCTTGTGATTTAGCACTTATTCTTTTTTAAACATAATAAAAGTATTAAACCCTCCGCATTACCTTTTTTGATTTTTTTTTGATATTTCGCTTTAGAGATAACACCTAATAATATTACACAAAAAAGTTGTATCGCCAAAAAACAAGGTACAACATGAGGAAAGCAATCTAATCAAAAATCTTTCAAATTTAAAAAACATGTATAACTCCGCGCACCATCTATCAACTAGTTAATTAGAGTCTCTAAAAAAAGACTCTTCTAAATCACCTCTAATCCGTTAAAATATAGGAAACAATTAAAAGCTTATTCAATTTACAATGGTTTTAACCTTTTTTAATTTTTACTTTTACTTAGACCTTAAATGAAATGAAATCATTTTTCCCAGCTGAATGGAATAATCAAGACGCTATAGTTATCGCCTGGCCAACTGAGCATACGGATTGGCATTCAAATTTATTAGATACTCAAAGGACCGTAACCAAAATTATAGATCAAATTTCTGATCATCAGAAAATAATTCTTCTACATCATCAGGCAACCAGCTATCCATTTCGAAAATTAAACAACAATATTCACATATTCCACTTAAATTACGATGACACCTGGACACGTGATTTCATTGGCATTTCGACATACGATAATGGGCATCCAATTTTTAACAACTTTGAATTTAACGCTTGGGGAAATAAATTTAAAAACAAGAACGATAATAAAGTCAACATTCAACTTAATTCGCTTCTATCTAAGAATACAGAGATGATAAATCATTCAAATATAATTCTTGAAGGAGGATCAATTGAGAGTAATGGCAATGGAATTGTTTTAACAACGGAAAAATGTCTTCTCAATAAAAACAGAAATAATAACTTAAATAAAAAAGAAATCGAGTCCTATTTAAAATCTACACTTTTAATTGATGAAATTATTTGGCTTTCACACGGAGTAATAAAAGGAGACGACACTGACGCTCACATTGATACACTTGCAAGATTTTGTAATCAAGATACAATAGCATATTCAATTGACAGTAGTTCTGAATTAATTGCCATGGAAGAAGAACTACAAACTTTGACTCAATCGAATTCAAAAAAATTCAATTTGATACCATTACCTATACCCAACTATACTTTAAAAGGTAAAAGACTTCCTGCAACTTACACTAATTTCCTAATTACTAACAACAAAGTTCTCGTTCCCGTTTACAATAAACCCGAGGATGAATTCGCCATCAAACAATTTAAATCATGTTTTAATACTAGGGAAGTTGTGCCTATAAATTGCGAAGCCTTGATAAGGCAAGGAGGATCATTACATTGTTTAACAATGCAATTACCTGAGGGATTTTTAAACTTAGCTTTACTTTCATGAACACTATCAAGACCGGAATAATTCAGATGAGAAACTCAGATAGTATTTCTGAAAATCAATCATACATTAAAACTGAATCTAAAAAACTTAAAAATGAAGGAAGCCAGCTTATTATTTTACAAGAACTACACGATACAAAATATTTTTGCCAATCTGAAAATGTAGCTCATTTTGATTTAGCGATTCCTATACCAAGCGACAATACGAACTTCTACAGTAAACTGGCAAAAGAAACTCAAACGGTAATTGTCACCTCACTTTTCGAAAAAAGAGCTCCTGGTATTTACCATAATACAGCTGTAGTGTTTGACTCCGACGGTAGTATTGCTGGGAAATATCGTAAAATGCATATACCTGATGATCCTGGATATTATGAGAAATTTTATTTCACACCAGGGGATTTAGGTTTTAATCCTATTCAGACCTCACTTGGTAAGCTTGGCGTTTTAATATGTTGGGATCAATGGTATCCCGAAGCAGCAAGAATAATGACCTTAAAAGGAGCTGAGTTATTAATTTACCCAACTGCAATTGGATTTGACAACGATGACACCCAAGCTGAAAAAAACAGACAAATAGAGGCGTGGAAAACGATTCAAAAATCGCATGCTATCACAAACGGAATACCGGTCATTACTGTAAATCGAAGTGGATTTGAAAAAAACACAGAATCAGATAGTCTTGGAATTTCATTTTGGGGAAATTCTTTTGTAGCGGGCCCTCAAGGAGAAATACTATTCGAGGCAGATATTAATCCTATTTCAAAGGTTATTGATATTGACCTAAATAGTTCAGAACAAGTCAGAAGATGGTGGCCCTTTTTAAGAGATCGAAGAATTGAGGATTATGATGAAATATTAGAAAGATATATTGACTGATTATAAAAAGCCTCTTATTTAAAAATAAGAGGCTTTTTATAATTTTTTAATATCTATAAATCGTCTGGACTTGGCGCTACAGCGATTTTCTTCTTTGGTGGCTTGATGGATTTAACAAAAATAATATTTACAATTTCTCCATCAACAGTAATTCTTGACTTAGAAATTCCATTGGAAATAACCGCTTTCTCGTCGTGTTTCCAATGCTTCGTGAATATTTGATAACTACCATCTTCATTTTTTATGTACATCTGAGTAACTGCACCTTTTTCAACCTGTACCTTACCCAATACACATTCAGCCGTAGTACCTTGACGGAATGTAATTACAACATTTTCATACCAACCATCTTTAACAATATTAGCACCCCTTTCTTCAAACTTTTTTGAATAAGCATCATAACAATTACCACCATCTCCTGCAAAAACTCCTGTTGAAGCAGCCACTAAAAATAGACTTAATACTAATTTTCTCATTTCTTTCAATTTAATTTTAACTCACCTTAAACAAAAGACTTGCCAAAAAAAGGTACTTACTAATCATCGGTAAAATTAACAAATAATTGTTAATTTTAACCACTTATCAGATAGCAAGCAATATTTAACAAAAAAAACATTCAAAATATAGTATTTGAATAAGCCTTTATTAGTTTTAAAAAAACATATTTTATGCTAATAAAAACTTTTGGGGGCGCAGTTCAAGGAGTTGATGCAACTTTAATAACAGTAGAGGTCTCTGTTTCAAAAGGAATAAAATTCTTCTTAGTTGGTCTTCCTGACAAAGCAGTTCAAGAAGCCGAAATCAGAATTGACACAGCATTAAGAAATACAGAATATAAAAGACCAGGAAAAAAAATTGTCATTAACATGGCTCCAGCAGACCTTAAAAAAGAGGGTGCCGCTTATGACCTTCCAATTGCCATAGGTATTCTTGGCGCCTCTGAGCAAATTAATAACGAATACCTAGATCAATATATAATTATGGGAGAACTCTCCCTTGACGGCACACTACAACCAATTAAAGGAGCCTTACCCATAGCTATCCTAGCTAGAGAGAAAGGGTTTAAGGGAATTCTTCTTCCTAAACCAAATGCAATAGAGGCTGCCATCGTTGGAGATATAAATGTTTTTGGCTTTAATAATATTAATGAAGTAATTAAATTCACTAACGACCCCAGTAAATTTAACCCAACAAAAATCAATACTAGAGATCAATTCTTTGACAGTATTGACAATCCTGATTTTGACTTTTCGGATGTAAAAGGTCAAGAAAACATTAAAAGGGCAATGGAAATAGCCGCAGCTGGAGGGCACAACTTAATATTAATAGGTCCGCCAGGTGCTGGAAAAACGATGTTAGCAAAAAGGTTTTCTTCTATTCTGCCACCGATGACTTTACATGAAGCGTTGGAAACTACAAAGATTCACTCTGTAGCAGGTAAACTAAAAGGAGACATTGGACTTGTTGCCCAGCGTCCTTTCAGAAGTCCCCACCACACAATATCGGATGTGGCATTAATTGGCGGCGGTACAAATCCACAACCAGGTGAAGTATCGATGGCACATAATGGAGTTTTATTTTTAGATGAATTACCTGAGTTTAAAAGAACAGCGTTAGAAGTTCTTCGACAACCATTAGAGGATCGATATGTTTCAATTTCAAGAGCCAAATTTACAGTTGACTACCCTGCTAGTCTTATGTTAATAGCAAGCATGAATCCTTGCCCTTGTGGGTATTATAATCATCCCGAAAAAGATTGCATTTGCCCCGGAGGAGCTGTACAAAAATACCTCAACAAAATTTCAGGACCACTTTTAGATCGTATTGATTTACACGTCGAAGTAACTCCTGTATCTTTCGATGAACTAGCAGATATCAAGCCTGCTGAGAAAAGCACTAAAATTCGTGTTCGTGTTTTAAAAGCAAGAGAAATTCAAAATGAAAGATTTAAAGCCCACAAAACAATCCATTCTAATGCTCAAATGACTAGCCAACAATTAAAAAACTCTTGTATTCTTTCTGAACAATGTAAGAATCTTTTAAAAAATGCGATGAATAAACTTGACTTATCCGCAAGAGCTTATAACCGAATTTTAAAAGTGGCACGAACAATTGCTGATTTGGATAGCTATGAAAATATACAAACCAACCATATAGCCGAAGCTATACAATATAGAAGTTTAGACCGTGACGGCTGGGCAGGTTAACAGAACTAAATTTACATCATCCTAAAAATAAAGACATAAATTTACGCGCATTAAGACTCAAGAAACACGAGTAAATATGATTTAAGAACTAATACTTTTTTAACCTCTAGCAAAAAATTGAATCTATATTTATGAGATTAATAAGCAAAACATTTATAATGGATATTAGCGTGATATATTTACTATATAAAACCCTATCTACCAATAAATTTTTAACCACTCAAACTCTCTCTTGTTAAAATGAATTAGGTAACTCTTCTATAGGAGTTTAAATCAATTATCCTTAATGGAATCAAAATCTAACCCTGAATAAATAAGAAAAGAATGGAGAATTTTAACTCAACCTTAAACAAATTGACAAAACCAACAGGATAACAAATGCTAATTCTCTTACGAAAACTCGCTTAATAGATATAAAAAATTCAATTGAAAAAATTGACATAGGCAATGCTAAAAATAGAATTAATTTCTCATTTTCAAATTCTTGTTGAAAAAACAAAAAAGAAATAAAAAGGAAAATAGATGCCCAAATCCAAATCCAATAATGAATTCTACTCTTAATATTCTTCTTCTCAATAACTGCAAATAATTTAACCAAAAACAAAAATTCAAAGATTAAAATACCCATCACAAGTATTTTATGAACATTAAAACCTAAACTAAATTTAGGATAAGAAAAATTAAAATTAAAGCCCCCTATCTCTAAATCCAATAAATAAATTTTTACAAAAAAGAATAAAAAAATACTCCCTATTCCAAATAATGGAATTATAAAATCTCGCCAACCGAAGGTAGTTACCAAAGCCAAGCCTATTAAATAAATAAACAATAAACCAATCAACGAAGGTGAAATTACAATTAAGCCACCTAGCAACAACCCAATTCCAAATACTTTTAAATAATTACGGGTTGAGTTGTGAAGAGACACAAGCCTCTCACTAACCAATAAAAGCATAAAAATTGATATCTGATGTTCCATAAAGCCTTCCGAAACAGATATTCCTAAACAAAAAACCATATAAAGTATAGCAGGCAGTGTATTACTCATTCCTATAAACTTATGCCTTGCTAAAAGATACAGTAATGCAAACCCAGTAATTAAAATAAATATTTCCCCTATAACTATTTTTAACAATGGAATTAGATCCAACAATAAGAACCCTTGTGAAATCTCATAAATCCCAACTACCCCATTTAAAAACCAAAGAATAAAAACCACTAAATATCCCACAATAGAATTTGTACCGTTCGCTATTTTTATGATCATACTTCAAATTTAAAATTTTATTGTTTGAAATTTATTATCATCTTGAAATTCGTTTAATAATAATTTTCCTTTTATATTTGTTGTAAATCGAATTAAAATGAACATCAACGGAATCGCAGATTTTTTACATCAGTTTTTTTATAAAACATTTGAAGTTTTACCAATGATTGGGTGGGCTGCAAACTACTTTTTCCTAATTGTTATGTTTTTATTCTTCCTCTACTGGTTATCTGTTTTAGCAAAGTCTCCTTCAGAAAAATAAAGACATTTATCATAATATTTGAAAGCTAACAATTAATGTTAGCTTTTTTTATGCCCGAAATCTTTAGAACCAATAGTAAAGGCACAAAAAAAGCCATCCTAAGACAGCTCTTTTAAAAATATTAAATCAATTAATTTCCAAATGTTGGTTTCTCTTGTGAGTCAGTAACCGTGTTCACATCCATATTGGTAATCTGATCTTCCTTCCAAAATCCGTTGTAAGTTGCGCTGTTGGGCCATTGAAACTTGCCACTTCCTTCTCTTCTATCGGATTTCCATTCTCCAGTATAACTTCCTTTGTTTTTCCAAATATATACTCCAGAACCATCTCTCTTGTTAATATGAAAAGCGCCTTCGTATCTATCACCATTAGCGAATTCATATTTACCTCTTCCGTTCATCTTTCCTCCTTTCCACTGTCCTTCGTATTTATCTCCATTGGCGAACTGATAAGTACCACTTCCATTATGGCAATTTCCTTTTACGCATTGCGCGCTAGCGTTTAACCCTAAACCACCGATAAAAAACAAGGTAACGTAAATTATTCTTTTCATTATAATAAATTTTTAAGTTGGTATAATTGTTAAAAACAAATCCCGTACCAAAAACCTTTAAACTGTAAAAGTTAAGCCAATTACGGATATTAGTTTACTGAAGTTTCAACTCTGGATAAAATTAGCTAATATATTCGAGTTATCAAATTTTCTAAAGAATCTAAGCATTATATTGAATAAATATTTAAAAATATTATACTTGTGTTATGGGGAGAGTCATTTACATCACATTTTTAATTGCGTTAACAATTTCTTGTACCCAAGAAAACATTCGACCTAACAATTTACTATCAAGAAAACAGCTTGTTGAAGTACTCTATGATTTTCATTTAGTAGACGCCGCCTCAAAGCACTCTATTATAGCTAACAATAGAAATAACAAAATAAAACATGCCCAATACAAAGGCATTTTAGAGTACCATAAAATATCAAAGGGCCAGTTTGACTCAACAATAAACTACTATATATCTATTCCAGAAGAATTAAAAGTGATTTACGAAAAAGTAGAGCAAAAATTCATTCCCTGATAAATTTATCTGTATTATCTTTTAGGAAAAGGTCAGCTGTTTCCTTTACTGCAATTTTGATAGGAGTAAATTCAAATTGCAAGTCTTTTTTTATTTTTTGATTAGAATATTTAGTGATTCTCATAGCGCTATCTGCAGATTCTTTGGTAACCAAAGGATTTGATTTAAATAGAAAACTTTTTATTGCCTCTACATTACAAATTACACTCGTCATCCATTTTCTGACTAAAATCAACGGATAAGGTTTATTTAAATATTCTGAAATGTAATTAAATAGTGTTTGAAAAGTTAAATTCTCTGCTATTACTAAATAGCGTTCATTCTTAATATCACTATTCATCAGCTCGGTCATAGACTTAACTACATCATTAATATATACAAACCCATTAACGCCAAGTGTATAAAACCTCAAGCCATTCCAAACTTTCAAAAACAAGTTACTACTTGATGAATTCCAATCCCCTCCACCAATTATAATTGAAGGATTTACGATTACAACATCTAATCCTTCTTCACTCCCTCTCCATACTTCCATCTCTGCAAAATATTTCGAAATTGAGTACTTGGATAAAGCTACATCGTTTTGCCAATCGATCTTCTCTGTTATAAAATCTCCATTCGTTGTATTTCCGATAGCTGCAGTTGAGCTTACATAACACAACTTTTTTATATTGTAATCTAAAGATAGATTTACAACATTTGAAGTACCTTCAATATTTACCTTTAACATTTGATTTTTATCTCTTTTATTAAAAGAGACCATCGCTGCACAATGATAGACGTATTCGACACCTATAAAAGCGTCTTCTAATACAGCTGGATTAAGTAAATCAGACTTAATCCATTCAACTTTTTTCAAAACATCGCTCCAAGAGACTTCAAACAGATCAAAGAAATGTTTGATCTTATTCAACGATTTTTCATCGCGATAAATAGCTCGAATTGACTCCTCACCCTTTATTAATTGTTTTAATAAATGCGAACCAACCAATCCAGTACCTCCTGTAACTAAAATCATACAGTAAAATTAAGGATAATACGCCTTGACTAACTGAAATATTCTAAATTTACATAAAATTTTGATTATGGGTTTTGTAAATGAATTACAATGGAGAGGTATGATTCACGACATCATGCCAGGAACGGAAGAACAATTGGAAAAAGAATTAACTGCTGGTTATGTAGGATTTGATCCAACAGCCGATTCTTTACACATTGGAAATCTAGTATCGATAATGATGCTTAAGCATTTACAAAAAGCAGGTCATAAGCCATTTGCGTTAGTTGGCGGCGCTACAGGTATGGTTGGAGACCCTTCTGGTAAATCTGAAGAGCGAAAATTCTTATCTGAAGAAACACTTCAACAAAATTTAGAAGGAGTAAAAGCTCAATTAAATAGTTTTTTAGATTTCGATTGCGGTGAAAACTCAGCCGAAATCGTAAACAACTATGACTGGTTTAAAGACTTCTCTTTACTTGATTTTTTAAGAGACGCAGGAAAACATCTTACGATCAACTATATGATGAGTAAGGACTCTGTTAAAAAGAGATTAGAAACAGGGATTTCATTCACCGAATTTTCTTACCAATTAATTCAAGGATACGACTTCTACCATTTAAACAAAGAAAAAAACTGTAAGCTTCAAATGGGTGGTTCAGATCAGTGGGGTAATATTACAACTGGTACAGAATTCATTCGTCGTTTAGGAGGAGGTGATGCTTTTGCTTTAACTTGTCCTCTAATCACTAAAGCTGATGGATCTAAGTTTGGTAAATCAGAAGGTGGAAATATCTGGCTTGATCCAAAAAGAACTTCTCCTTACAAATTCTACCAATTTTGGTTGAACCAAAGTGATGAAGATGCATTAAAATCTATTAAAATCTTCACAATGAAAACAGAAGAAGAAATTAATAAATTAAATACTCGACATAATGAGGCTTCTCATCTAAGAGTCTTACAAAATGCATTAGCAGAAGACATTACTGTTACTGTACATTCTAAAGAAGCACTAGAAAACGCCAAAGCGGCTTCTCAAATTTTGTTTGGTAAATCAACTGAAGAGAATGTAAGAGAATTAAGTGCCGAAGCATTCCAACTTATTGGTCAAGAGGTTACTTTACATGAAATTAACAAAGACATTATCCCGAATGGAATTAGTATAATTGACCTTCTTTCTGAAAACGCACCTATTTTTAATTCAAAAGGTGAAGCTAGAAGAGCGTTAAAAAATAATGCAGTTGCTGTTAACAAAAATAAAGTTCAAGACTCAAAAATGATAACTTCCCATGATGTTATTAAAGAAAACTACATCTTATTGCAAAATGGTAAAAAGAACTACCATCTAATAGTATTACAAGACTAAAATTTGAACTACATTCTACATATAGACTCGAGTACAAAAGTATGCTCCATTGCTTTAAGCAACGGAGCCCAACTTTTAGAATTAATCGAAACAGATAGCGAAAAGTTAGCCCACAGTGAAAAATTGCACGTATTTATTGAACAATGTTTAAATAAAGCTGGTATTCAACCCGCTAACCTTAGTGCCGTTTGTGTTTCTAAAGGCCCTGGTTCTTACACCGGCTTACGAATTGGTGTATCCGCAGCAAAGGGATTGTGCTACGGCTTAAGCATTCCTTTTATCGCAATCGACACATTGGAAGCAATGGCTGATTCCGTTCAATTTAAAGTAGAGAACAACGCTATTCTAATCCCGATGATTGATGCAAGACGAATTGAGGTTTTTTGTTCTGTCCATCAAAACGGAAATACACAAACAAAAGTTCATGCAAGAGTTTTAGATGAGAAACCATTTACCGAATTAGAAGGTAAAAAAGGGTATTACTTTGGAGATGGTGCCGAAAAAGCAATTCAATACATGCCTTTATCATTTACCTTTTTAAAAAATCAGAATACATCGGCCAAAAATCTAATTTCGTTAGCTTGGAAAAAATTTGAAAATAACGACTTTGAAGATACTGCTTATTTTGAGCCTTTTTACCTGAAAGACTTCAAAGCAGGAAAACCTAAGAAAGTTTTAAAGTAGCTATTTCAGTAAGCTTTGAATTGCCTCAAACATTCTGCGAGGATCTTTTCCGTTATATAAACACTGATAAACAGCATCTGCAATAGGTAAATCAAGCTCAAATTTTGTCTGAATTTCATTCACACATTTTGATGCATAATATCCTTCTGCAATCATTTTCATTTCAAGTTGAGCTACTTTTACAGAGTAACCTTTTCCGATCATATTACCAAAAGTTCTATTTCTTGAATATTGGGAATAAGCAGTAACCAATAAATCTCCTAAATAAGCAGATGTTTTAACATCTCTGTGCTTTGGATATACGTAATCAATAAATTGTTCTGTTTCTCTAATTGCGTTCGAAATAAGGACAGCCATAAAATTATCTCCATAACCTAAACCATGACAAATCCCTGCTGCAATAGCATAAATATTTTTC
This sequence comes from Flavobacteriales bacterium, assembly GCA_029251005.1. GTDB lineage: Bacteria > Bacteroidota > Bacteroidia > Flavobacteriales_C. The sequence goes on from JAQXEE010000063.1 coordinate 13,721, forward strand.
ATTATGGCACTATACTCAGTACCTACTAAATCATCATTTTTATTTACTTTGATATAACGACACTTAAAAAGATCACCAATAGCGTATGCTCTTCCTCTAGTAGGGGTTGCAATTGTTAAATAAGATAACCTTTCATGAGCAACCTCTTCTGCATGACATGGTCCTGCAACAATAGCCATATTATTGTACTCTACATCAAATTTTTCATTTAAATAAGCAGCTGGAATAAGCGTAAATTCTGGAATAATTCCCTTAATAGCAGAAACAATTATTTTATCTTTTAAATCTTCTTTTGTAATTCCCGATTTTTCAAATTCTCGGTGCAAGAAAGCCGATGGAATCACTAAAAATATTACATCTGAAGATTGAATTACTGATTTTAAATCAGTAGAAACATTCAGTTTTTCAGTATCAAATTCAATAGAAGAGATATAATTGGGATTATGACCGAAATTCTTAATGTATTCAGAAGTTTCTTCACGGCGAACCCACCAATTGATTTCTTCGACATTATTCAATAGAATTTTGGATAAAGCTGTAGCCCAACTTCCTCCTCCAACAACTGCTATATTTGAATTCCCTAACACAACCTTATCCTAAATATTCAATAACTAAACCTTCTTCAGTTTTGGTCACCTTGGTTAAACCAGCTTTACCCAAACCTTTTAATGTTTTATCCCAAGCCTTGTTGCTTAAATCTAACTTACTTTTAAGAACACCTAAATCCATTTTAATTTCATTAAGTAAAATGTCAACGACCGCTTTTTCATTTCCTGATAATTCAGGGCCTTTCTTTGCTTCTGGTTTCATTTGAGGGAAAAACAACACATCTTGGATAGAATTAGAATTTGTCATGATCATCGATAAACGATCAATTCCAATCCCTAAACCAGCAGTCGGGGGCATTCCATATTCAATTGCTCTCAAAAAATCCTCATCCAATACCATTGCTTCGTCATCACCTCTTTTACCAAGCTCTAACTGATCTTCAAAACGTTTTCTTTGATCAATAGGATCGTTTAACTCTGAGTATGCGTTACAGATTTCTTTTCCGTTACAAATACACTCAAAACGTTCCACTAATCCTTCCTTAGATCTATGTTTTTTAGCTAGTGGAGACATTTCAACTGGATAATCAGTAATAAATGTAGGTTGAATTAATAACCCTTCACATTTTTCACCAAAAATCTCATCAATTAATTTCCCTTTAGCCATTGTTTCATCAATAGGAACATCAAGTTTTTGAGCAGTTGCTCTTAACTGAACTTCATCCATTTCCGAAATATCTATTCCTGTATATTCTTCAATTGCTTCAAACATGGTTAGACGCTTCCATGGTCGAGCAAAATTTATTATATTTTCACCAACTGTAACTTTGGTTTCACCATGTAAAGCAATAGCGATTTTCTCTACCATCTCTTCAACCATATCCATCATCCAATTGTAATCCTTGTAAGCAACATAAAGTTCCATTTGAGTAAACTCAGGATTATGAAATCTACTCATCCCTTCATTTCTGAAATCTTTCGCAAATTCATAAACGCCGTCAAAACCACCAACGATTAACTTTTTCAAATACAGCTCGTTTGCTATTCGCAAATACAACGTCATATCTAACGTATTGTGGTGCGTCTTAAACGGTCTTGCTGCTGCACCTCCATAAATTGGCTGTAAAACAGGAGTTTCAACTTCTAGGTAACCTTTATCTCCTAAAAAATTACGCATTGTACTAACCACCTTTGACCTTTGAATAAAGGTCTCACGAACTTCTGGATTTACATTTAAATCAACATAACGCTGGCGATATCTTTGTTCAGGATCAGAAAAAGCATCATGCTCCTTTCCATCTGCATCAATTACAGGTTGCGGAAGAGGTTTTACTGATTTTGTTAAAATCACGAATTCCTTTACATGAATTGTAATTTCACCAACCTCAGTTGTAAATACATAGCCTTTAACTCCAATGATATCTCCTAAATCAACTAACTTTTTGAAAACATCATTATACATCGTTTTATCCTCACCTGGACAAATCTCATCACGATTAAAATACAATTGGATTCTAGCAGACGAATCTTGAAGAACAGCAAATGCAGCTTTACCCATCATTCTCCTTCTCATTAGCCTTCCTGCAAAAGTTACAGTTTTATACAATGTTTTGTTACTTTCGTAATTTTTCAAGATATCCTCTGCTGAGCAATCAACCTTAAACTCCTCTGCAGGATAAGGGTCGATACCTATCCCTCTCAACTTAACTAACTTTTCTCTTCTCTGAATTTCTTGTTCGCTTAATTCTTGATACATCTGACTAAAATTATTAGGATAAAGATACTTTTTTTTGAAGAATTCACGAAGCGTGATTAAGCGATAACAACGAGAATATAATTTAGATACTAAATATACCGATTAACTATTCTTTTCACTTCTTGAATATCAATATTTTTTATACAATTAAAATGCTGTTTCGGGCATTTTTCATACCCTATTTTTGAGCAAGGCCTACAGTTTAATTCCTTCACTTCAACAATGTGTACTAATTCTTTTGCTTGAGGAATGTAAGGGTACATACCAAATTCAGGAACTGTATTCCCCCAAATACTTATTACCGGTTTATTTAATGCTGAAGCAATGTGCATCATCCCAGTATCAGGCGTTATTACACATTTTGATTGTTCTAAGATACTGGCTGATTGTTCTAAATTATAAGTACCACAAGCGTTAAAAACTCTAGATAAATCGTCACTTAGAAAAATTGCTTTCTCGCTCTTTTCTTTATCATCTTTTCCCCCTACAAGTATTACAGGGAAATTTACAGAATCAATAATTTTAGATATTTCCTGAACGGTCAAAGCTTTGGTTTGGTGAGCGGCTCCTACAACAAGGGCAAAATAATTATCAAATGGCAAGTCTGATACTTTATTTTTAGGATCTATAAAAAAGTCCAGTCCTTTTAAATCATTCACAACTTCTAATTCTGCAACAGTAGAAAAATAACGATCTACGATGTGTAAATCAGGCATTTTATTCAACTTGAAATGAGTTAACAAAAACTTCTCCCAATTATATTTTTTAAATGATTTATTTTTTGCCTTTGCAAAAGAGATTACTTGCCTTGATCGAATATTCTTGTGTAGATCTACAACAAAACTATATCCTTCTCGCTTTAACTGCTGAGCAACCTCTTTTACTTCCTTATCAATCGAAATAATTTTTGAAACGTAAGGATTTGAAGCGATTACGCTACTAAAATTTTTCTTTGTTATAAAATGAATTTCAGCATTGGGATATTTATCCTTCAAACAGCGAATAACAGGAGTTGTTAAAACAATATCACCAATAGAACTGAACCTTATGACAAGTATTTTTTTCAATGCTTCAAAGTTAGTCCAACAATATGAGAAGTAGAGTGGTTCTGAAAAAAATTGTGAGTAAAAACTCAATCCCAATCAACTTTAACTAAATTAAAACCCATCAATCTTTACCCAACAATAAAGATGCACTTCATAATTCTTTTGTCAAAAATCGCTTTGTAGCCAATACAAAGTGAATATCCTTTGGGCATTTAGGTGAAAAATAGGTTATATGCGCTACATTTACAACATGGAGTTTAGTTTACAAGGAAAGGAGTTTATTGAATTAAATAAATTACTCAAGTTTTTAAATATTGTTGAATCTGGCGGGGTAGCGAACCAAGTTATATCAAACGGACAAGTTCTTTTAAATGGAATTGTCGATACGAGAAAAAGATGTAAAATAAGGATTGGAGACATTATTACAATCAAAGAGCAATCCACAGTTATAAAAGTAATAGCTTAATAAATTAGTCATCAATCTTCAAAAAAATCGTCTAAGTCCCTCCTATTTCTTTTAGTCGGCCTTCCTAACATTCCCTTTAATCTGTTTTCCTGATTTTGCTTCTGTAATTCAGCCAATAATTTTAAATCAACTTCTGAGGTAATTTCGATTATTAAATCAGCAACTAATTTCGCGCCTACTCGTGACTTTGGAATATCAAGCACTTTATACTTTCTCCAAATCGGTTGTTCTCTTAGAGAGAAAGTCTGGTCTATTTTAATTTCTCTACTACTCTTTTTAATAACTTCGTTAACAATTTTAACATTACCACCTTCTATAAATTTCGAAGATTTTGATCGTGTTTTTTGTAAACGAACACACCATAAAAATTTATCTATTCTCATCTGTTATTCTTCAAATAATGGGACACCGTTTGCATCCGTTGTTAAAATGTAACTCATCAAATCAAAAAACGGTCTCATTGCTTCAAATACTTTATTTGTATTTTGTAAGAAATCAGCCTTTAGGACCTCATCATCTGAAAAGTCTTTTTTAATCAAAAACTGTTTGTATCTTAATAAGTCAATCGCCGTAGACTCTTTGTCGAAACCTTTAGGACAAGTTTTCAACTGATCTCCCTCTAACATTCCAAATACGGACTTGAATTTATCCGAATTTAAAACAGCTCTAAATTCTTCTTGATCGGTCACAATTCCTTTACGAATCCTCAATAAATCATCTTTATTAGGCCCCCAAAAACCTCCACCTACGAATGAATTCCCTGGTTCAATATGAACGTAATAACCACCTCTTAAAAGTTGAGTTCCCCTTTTAAAACTCATTCCAGAATACGTTTTATATGGGGCTTTGTTTTTTGAGAATCGAACATCTCGATAAATACGCATAACTGCCTTTTTTCCAGTTGAAGTTTCTATATTATCATGCTTTCTCATTAAATCAATCAAATTATCAGAAAAATTCACAAGAATATTATGCTGATTTTGATAATCTTCTCTATGCTCGGCAAACCAATCTCGATTGTTATGCTTAGCAATATCCTTTAAAAACTTAAAACTTGATTTTTGAATTTGAGTCATGACCTAAAATTAAGAAAATTCACAAATAGGTTTAAAAGACGGGTTAATTTAAAACAATCGACTGGAAAGGCTAAGCTCATTAACTCTAAACAGCCTCTAAATCAATTACTTTTACTTTTATTCTGAAACTACCAACAATAACCTTAGCATTTTTCCCATCTAAACTCTCCACAATTCCCGATTTAGAATTACCTACAATCTTTACTCTTCCTCCAACAACAATAGGCTTTAAGTTTTTTGGCGTTTCTTGAACAACTTCTTTTACCACTTTTTTAGCAGGCTTCGGAATCTTTGGTGCCTTTAATTTTCGGTCTAAAGCGGGAGCGTCTTTATGACCCATAGCTCTACTTTTCTCTATAGAAACGAATTTCTTTATCGCAAGGTTGAAATCTTTGTTAGATTCATCCGAGAGGTGTTTTCCTATTAATTCAAAAACTCTTTTTCCAACTTTAACAAACTTGTTCTGCTGTTCATAAAACCGATGCTGCTGATTTGCCTTATCATACAAATCCTGCAACTTCAAATCATATTCTTTAATCAGAACACGTGACTCATTTGTAGTCTTATTTTGAAGCTTATTCGCTTTATTAAAATCAGACTTCTCTTTCTGTAATCCTGAAGCTAAATTATCAAGATTAACTTTAGTATCAGATACCTTTGCTTGCGCTCTTTTAATTAAACTTTTACCGATACCGTTCAACTCAGCCACCTCAAAAGTAAAAGAAGATCCAGGCTGACCTACGGATAGTTTATATAGAGGTTTTAACTCATCAGCATCAAACAACATAAAAGCGTTCGTTGCCTCTTCTTTTTTAGAGGTTAATATTTTTATATTTGTATAATGGGTATTGATAACTGCAAAACAGTTTTTATCATATAATTCCTCGTAAAAAACCTCTGCTAAAGCCCCTCCCAAATCAGGATCCGAACCACTTCCAAACTCATCTAAAAGGATTAAGGAATCCTCGTTTACAACATTCAAGAACAGTTTCATTCTAGAAAGTCGATAACTGTAGGTACTAAGTTGATTATCGATAGATTGATTATCTCCAATATCTGATAAAATGTTGTTAAACCAACAAAATTCACTTACATCTTTAACAGGAACGAAAAGTCCACTCTGAAACATAATCTGAAGTAAACCAACCGTTTTTAAGGTTATCGATTTACCTCCTGCATTTGGTCCAGAGATAACTAAAAATCTCTTTTCCTTTTTCAAATCAAAATCCTGTCCAATTGTAGGAAGGTTCAATTCATTATTTTTTAACAGTAAAATTGGATGAAAAGCTTCTTCCCAATACATCTTTTTTACGGCATTCATTTTAGGAATTACACCGTTGTAGGTTTCAGCGAACTGTACTTTTGCATTGTACAAATCAAAACGAATTAGTAACCGCTCGAAAGCTTCTAAATTTCTTTTTTCACCTCTTAACTCAAACGTTATTGTTTGAAGTATTTTAAATACCTCATTAGATTCATCAATTCTTAACTGATCAAGTTCCTTGTTTAAAGGAATGTTTATGTTAGGCTCTATATAATTAAAAGCTCCCTTTGAACTTACACCTTGTACTTTTCCTTTTACTTTCCTTTTATGAGTTGATATTACTACCAATAGCCTTCTGCCATCCAAGTAAGTTTCTTCGGTAACATCTAAAAAGTCTTCTTTTTTATATTGCCTAAGCGCCGATTCAAAATTGGAATTAATAGCTTTTTGATGAGATTTTAGTTGAGCCCTAATTTTTGCTAAATCAGAAGATGCATTATTGTCAATTTCTAACTTTTTATTTAAAACTGATCTTATAATCTTCAAAAGCTCCTCTACACTATCAATATGAATACAAGCCTCATAGACTTTCGGGTAGTTTTCTTTATGCTTTTTCGCAAATTTAATTAACGATTCTGTTCCCAAACAAAGCTTAAACACACGTACTAATTCATCTAAAATAAGCACCCCATTTTCAACCCTTAAAACTTTTAAAGCGTGATCAATGTCTTCTGAACTGGCATGTGGGAAACTAATATCATCATTTAAATAAACCGCTTGAATTTCTTCAAGGATAGAAAACTCATTTTTAACATCGATTAAAGATTCTAAAGGCTTAATTCGTCCGGCATTAACTTTAGCCTTCTCTGATTTACAATAATTTGCTAAAAAACCACGTAAAGCATCAAACTCTAAATCTTCTATACTCTGCTCATCAATCATAATCTAATTACAAATATACGAATTAAGACTGACGATTTAAAAGTACTAAAAACTTGATTCAGCTATATTTAAAAGAGCTCCCGAATCCAATTTCCCATTTATATTCAGAGGTATTTTTTCAACGGTCATAACCTTACTTGGTTTATAATAATTTGGGAAAAGTTCATTTATTTTAGAACTCACCAGTTTATCATCTTCCAAACTGAACACAATTAAATTCTGATTCGATTTTAAATAAATACATTTAACCCAAACGCCTAAAGCTTTAGATAAAGTATTCTCTATTTCTTCTAATTCAATTCGATAACCGTTCCATTGTATTTGATTATCCTTACGGCCATCAAATAGCAATTTCCCCTCTGAATCAAAATGTGCTAAATCTCCAGATGGGAATCGATTAATTACTTTATTATTTAAATATCCCTCAAACGTTTGCCTACCTGAAAAAACAAGTTCACCATCAACTAATTCTAATTCAACTTCAGCAAACTTCTCACCTAGTGGCAAAGGAAGTCCATTGTTAAAATAAAAATCATCTAACGCATTTAAATGTTCTTCGGTGCAAACAATTACAGTTTCGGTGGGCCCATAACAATTATAAACCTGAGCCTTAGGTAATGAATTCATCCAAACTTTAGCATCTTTTCCCATTAAGACTTCTCCACTAAAAAAAGAATAACGTAGTTGTGGAAATTGGACACGAGGTAAAAAATCCTTTGTCAACCGAATTACCGAAGGGACAAAACTTGCAACAGTGACTTCATAATCCAACATAGCTTTAAACAAGCTTAATTGTTTGGTCTTATTTGAATTTGGTAATACCAAAGTAGCTCCGTTTACAAACGCCATTAAAAAGCAAAAAACACTTACATCAAATGTTAATTCGTAACTCTGAAGAAAAATGTCAGATGAATTAAAATCAATAGTCTCATGTGTTTGATAATGATTTACAAACGCTTCTAAATTTCGCATTTTAATCGGCACACCTTTTGGCACACCAGTAGTTCCACTTGTATATAAGAGGTATGCCCATTCACCCGAAACTTCTTTTAATTCGAAACAAGGTTTTGGTATGATTAATTTTAGTTCGATATTATGTAAATTAGAAATAACAGCTTCAACCCCACTAGACTTGATAATAGATTGAATTCTGTTTTTCGGAAACGAAAAATTAATTGGTAAATAGCCCTTTCCTGCTAACCAACACCCAAAAATAGCCGCATAGCATTTCCAACCTAAAGTTGTATCTACGCCAATCCAATTGGATCTTAAATCTTCATCTTTAATTGACTTAGCGTAAGATTTTGCCAAGTCAAACAACTCGCCATAACTCACTTCAATGCCGTCACCTTTTAATGCTACCTTTTCGGTATTTTCTTTACAATTACGGATAATTTGTTGAACTAATGAATGCACAATAACAAATGTAAGTAAACATATAATGTTTTAACAATAGTATAACTCATTCCATTCTATATAATTTCCGTAAATTCGGCACGATATTTACCAAATTCAGATATGAAACAAATTTTCCTTTCTTTATTATTCTTGAGTAACCTTTTCACCTTCGGACAAGACAAAGAATTAGCTAGAGAGATTATTGACACTTTAACATCCGATAATTATGCAGGAAGGGGATACATAAAAGACGGTCATTTAAAAGCAGCTAATTTTATTGCTCAAAAATTTAATGATTTTGGACTCGAAAGATTTGACTCAAACTTCAAACAAGAGTTTCAAATAAATGTAAACACCTTTGGAGGGATAGCTGACGTATTAATCGATAATAAGCTGCTTTTTGCTGGAGTTGATTTCATAGTAGATCCTAGTTGCCCAACCATAAAAGGAGAATTTAAATTAAAATGGCTAAACCCTAAAATCGTTGGGAATCCAAAAAAAATGGGACAGTTCATTCAAACCGATCTTAAAGAATCATTTTTAATTATTGATAAAACGGGAATTACAGATACTGTCCAACTTGAGTTTTTAAACAATATGATTCACAATCCTTTTCAAGCAAAAGGAATCATTATTGTTGAACCTAAAAAACTCACTTGGGGAACGGCTCAAGTTCAGCGTCCCTACCCAATCATCTTCATTAAAAAGAATCGTTTAAAATACAGTAACAAGGAAATTCAATTAGATATTGAAGCTAAATTAAAAAAGAATGAAATAACCCAAAATGTAATTGGATATGTAAAAGGCAGTGAACAACCAGGTTCATTTACTGTTTTCTCTGCACACTATGATCATTTGGGCATGTTTGGCCCTGACGCTATTTTTACTGGAGCTAATGATAATGCCAGCGGTACTGCATTACTTTTAAACTTAGCTCAACATTACTCTAAACCCGAAAACAAACCTAAAAATTCAATTTTATTCATTGCTTTTGGAGCTGAAGAAGCTGGTTTGTTAGGGAGTAAATACTATGTAGACAATCCATATTCACCCCTTGAAAAAATTAACTTGCAAATTAACGTAGATATTATGGGTACTGGCGATGAAGGAATTAAAATGGTTAATGGATCTGTTCATGAAGACGTTTACGATTTGTTTTCAAAAATTAATAAAGAAAAAGGTTATTTATCCAAAGTAGGAAAAAGAGGACCCGCAGCGAATAGTGACCATTATTGGTTCGACCAAAATAATGTAAAATCGATCTTCATATACACACTTGGCGGTTCTAAAGCTTACCATGACATATATGATACAAACGATAACTTAACGCTTTCAAAATACAACGAATGCTTCCAATTAATTACCGATTTTATTCAGGAATATAAATAATGGGACTAATTAAACATACGAATTGCCAAGTTTGTGATTCAACAGATATTATTGAAGTATCTATTTTAAAAGATCATTCTCATACTGGGGAAACTTTTCCCATTGCAAAATGTGGGAATTGCGGTTTTCATTTTACTCAAAACATTCCTGATGCGGCTTCTATTGGTACTTATTATCAAAATGAAAATTACGTTTCCCATTCCGACACCCAAAAAGGATTGTTCTTTAAGGTTTATCATATAGTAAGAGACTATATGTTAAAAAAGAAGAAGAATTTAGTTATCAACTCTTCGGAAAAAAAAACCGGAAAATTACTAGATATAGGTACCGGCACAGGATATTTCTCAAACACAATGATTCAAGCAGGCTGGAAAGTTAAAGGAATTGAACAAGATCCTGATACACGAAATTATGCAGCATCAAAATTTAATTTTGAAGTGTACGATACGCCAACTTTATATAATTTACCAGATAAATATTTTGATGCTATTACGATGTGGCACGTATTAGAGCATGTACACGATTTAAAAGGATATCTTAAAAAAATCCATAGTTTACTTGCTGATAACGGAACATTCGTTGTTGCCGTTCCTAACCACACTTCTTTTGATGCCGATTACTATAAATCGTTTTGGGCAGCTTGGGATATCCCAATACATCTTTGGCATTTTAACCCTTCAACGATGAAAAAGTTAATGGAGGAGAATAATTTCGAATTGGTTAATCTGAAGCCAATGCCTTTTGACGCAGCTTATGTTTCGATGCTAAGTGAGCAATACAGCTCAGGAAAAAAGCTACCGGGGCTTTTTAAAGGTATTATATTTGCGCTAAAAGGCAAATATAATCCAAAGAGGTGCAGTTCGGTAATCTATGTTATGAAAAAGAAAGCTTAGTTAATTCCTTTAAAAAAATTAACCTGCCTTGAACCAAAAAAAGAGTTAAACTTAAGGGAAAATTGTTGCCTTTAATAATATTTCGATAATCCTCAATACAACTAAGCATTGCATTTTTTCCCACTTAGGAAATTAATTAGTTTGCAGTAATACAATGCAATTGCTACAAAACACAAAATTATATTAAAAATAAAAGTTTGAAATTGTAACTACTCAAGATTTTTTAGCCTTAGACTGAATCAAAAACCAAAACAAAACTCCAAAAAGCACTGAAGCAAATAGCAAATGAATAGTGCGGACAAGCCCTGGCATTTCCAAGTGAGCTAACAATACTCCAGAAAACAATTCCATGGACAAGACAAGGAAAGACAAGCGGATGGCTCCAAACCTTTGTCCTCTCTCATTAGACAAAAAGACTATGAAGAGTAGAACCAATACCAGCCATGAAAAACTTCTATGTATATAAAACGGTAACCCAACGCCTTCGGTCCAATATTCTTTACCGACACCTTTTTTAATTAATAAATCAATAGCCTCTCTAACCTGAGTTCCAAGAAACATTTGATAAAAGATAATTATAAAGACCACCCATAACAACGTAAGCATCCAATTTGGGATGCTAAATTTTTGAAAAACAAGCTGCTTTCCAGAGGCCGAAATAGTAAAGTATATTTGAATACCAATGATTAAAAGCGCCATGAACATGTGTATTGTAATCGTCCAAGGAACAAGATTAGTTGCAACTACAATAGAACCAAACCAGGCTTGAAATGCCATTAAAACAAGGTTGATCGCACTTACCCAAAATAATTTCGACTTTCTGTACACGAATATTATCCAGAAAAAAACCAATAACATAGTGTTTCCAGCAAGAAAACCTAACAAACGATTAATATACTCGATCCATGTTTTTTGGACATTGAAAGGCTCCTCTTTATATACCGATGGATTATTTTTCAAAACATCAGAAGTTTCTTCCATCCCAATTAAGTTGAGAATTTTAGAAAACTTTTCAACTTTCTTGGTTCTTTTACCAATGTAAACATCTCGATAATTTTCAGGAAGTTCTTCTGCATTCGTGGGAGGAACCCAAGACCCAAAGCATTTAGGCCAATCTGGGCAACCCATTCCGCTTCCTGTAATTCTCACAAAGCTTCCTGCAATGACAACAAGATAAATAAGTATTAAAACTATCCAATTAAAACGAATAAAACGTTTAGAGAAAATCATATTTCAAATCTACGGATATATGTAAAAATGTTAATTGATTTTTAGTAAAGAATTTAATAAACTAAAGATATTTGGTAACTGGTAACTTGAAGATGAAACCTCTGAGTTTGAAATATGAAACTTATTTGTTGAACTTTCATCACCAGTTGATTCAATTGATTCAACATCATTCTGTTTTTCTTCCTCAACATTAATTACCTTGTATTGACCGTCAGCAATTGTTTGGATTGTCTTGATAATCTCTTCTTTGGTGATTTTGTTTTTGTCAAACACAACCTTAGCTTCTTTATTTTCAAAAGTTACCTCAGCATCTAAAACTCCCACTGTTTTTAATAATTTCTTTTGGATATAAGGAGCGCAAGAATGACTACAAGACATTCCTTCTACTCCTATGTTTAAAGAAGTCTTTTCGATAGGAGATCCACACGCCATTAAAAAAATTGATAAAAATAAAAATAATAACTTTTTCATATTAATAAGCTTTGTAAACTGATGTTTCATTAATCGCTTTAAGTAATTCTCTTTTTAAACATGAACCTTTGACAGCAGCCTCACCGCTTCCCAAAGAAACACTAACATAATCAACGCCTTCAACCTCTCGTAAAAGATTAGTTACCGCAGAAACACAATGTCCACAACTCATACCTTCTATTTTTAAAAAAAAATCCACAGTTGATTGAAGTAAATAAAAAAATCTTTTTTTTACACTTACAAATATAATTATAATATTACCCCCTGTCTTTATTTGTTATAACAATTATTAATCCTTTGATAGATTAACTGATAAGAAGGGAAAAATACAGCTATTAGCTGTTTTGCCATTAGAGAAAAAAATGGTAGCTTTACAGTCCAAAATTTTTGTATTAATTAATATACTGTATATATGTACGCAATTGTAGAGATAGCAGGGCAACAGTTCAAAGTAGAGAAAGATCAACAGATCTTTGTTCATCGTTTGGCTGCTGAAGAAGGAAGTTCGGTTGATTTCGAAAAAGTTCTTTTAGTAGACAACGATGGGAAAGTTAATGTTGGCGCCCCGGCTGTAGAAGGTGCGAAAGTTACTGTAAAGGTTCTTTCACACGTTAAAGGAGACAAGGTATTAGTCTTCAAAAAGAAAAGAAGAAAAGGATACCAAAAATTGAATGGACACAGACAATTGTTTACTCAAATTCAAATTGAATCAATTTCTGCTAACTAAAATTTTTTTTAAGATATGGCACATAAAAAAGGAGTTGGGTCTTCGGACAATGGTAGAGACTCGCAATCGAAAAGACTAGGAGTAAAGAAATTTGGTGGAGAGCAAGTAATTGCTGGTAACATTATCGTTCGCCAAAGAGGAACTAAACATCACCCAGGTGAAAATGTTGGTATGGGAAAAGACCACACATTATTTGCATTAACTGACGGTGAAGTGGAATTCAGAAAAAAGAGAAATAACAAATCGTTTGTTTCTATTAAAGCTGAAGCTTAAACAAAAACTCGTTTTTACGATATTAAAGGCTACTCATTTGAGTGGTCTTTTTTATTTTAGAACTTTTTGGTTTAAATAATCCATCATCAAAGCTGTTTTAGAAAACCGCTTTTATATATTTACACTTTAAAAATTAAGTTATGCTTCAAGTAAAATATATTCTTGACAATAAAGAAAAAGTTATTGAAGGTCTAAAAAAAAGAAACCTAGATTCAGATCCACTTATTCAAGAAATCATTGAACTAAACATTAAAAGAAAAGATCGTATTTCTAAAGTTGAAATACTACGTGCTGAAGGGAATAAAATGTCCAAAGCTATTGGTGATTTATTCAAAAAAGGAAAAAATGAAGAAGCAAACGAAGCGAAATCAAAAGTACAAGCTATAAAAGGAGAACAAAAATCTCTTGAAGATGGACTGCATGAAATAGAAAATAAATTTACAGACTTATTATACCATATTCCTAACGTTCCGCATGAAACAGTTCCAACAGGAAAATTAGAAGAAGACAATGTAGAAATTTTTAGGGAAGGTGATATTCCTAATCTGCATGAAAGCGCTAAACCCCACTGGGATATCGTTAAAGAGAAAGACATTATTGATTTTGAAACTGGTGTTAAAATAGCTGGAGCAGGTTTTCCTATTTACAAAGGAAAAGGTGCGCGTTTACAACGTGCCTTAATTAACTTCTTTTTAGACGAAGCTGATAACTCAGGTTACCATGAAGTAATTCCTCCATTATTAATTAACGAAGCTTCAGGGATCGGAACGGGTCAATTACCCGATAAAGAAGGTCAAATGTACCATACTGTTGCTGATGACTTATATTTAATTCCTACTGCAGAGGTTCCTGTAACAAACATTTATCGTGACGTAATTTTATCAGATGATGAATTACCTAAGAAGCACACCGCTTATACTCCGTGTTTTAGAAGAGAAGCAGGTTCTTATGGAAAAGATGTTAGAGGATTAAACAGGCTACACCAATTTGATAAAGTTGAGATTGTTCAGGTTGTTCACCCTGATAATAGTTATGCTGTATTAGATGAAATGGTTGACCATGTAAAAGGTTTGGTTAGAAAACTAGGACTTCCATTTAGAATTTTAAGATTGTGTGGTGGAGATTTAGGGTTCACTGCTGCCTTAACATTTGATTTTGAAGTTTATTCAACTGCTCAAGATAGATGGTTAGAAGTTAGTTCCGTTTCAAATTTCGAAACTTACCAAAGTAATCGACTAAAATTAAGATTCAGACAAGGTAAAGACAAACCTCAATTAGCACATACTTTAAATGGAAGTGCATTGGCATTACCAAGAATAATGGCTGCATTAATAGAAAACAATCAAAATGAAAAAGGAGAGGTTTTAATACCTGAAGTACTTCAAAAATATACAGGATTCGACAAGATGTAATTTTGTACTTTTTTTAAACAAAAGGGCTGAACATAATATTCAGCCCTTTTTCATTTTATGTTCGTAAATCTTATTTACAGTCCTTGAAATTTTCATATCCTACTTTGTAACCTAAAACAACTTTTACGAATACTAACTAAAAAGGAATCGCCGTTAAAAAATGTTAACACTTTAACATTCGAACATTTTAACGTTACATTTAAATTGTGAAAGAAAATCACTTAAAAATATTAGTATCAGTTATGACGGCTGCATTACTGGGGATAATTGTCGTACAAGGCTATTGGCTAAACAGTGCGATCGAACTAAAGGAACAACAATTCAAAGAAAGTGTAATGCATGCAATGAGTGTTTCCGTTCAGCGATTAGAGCGCCTAGAAAAAAGATCACTTTACAATAATATTCAACAAGCCCAACCTGTTATTAAGCCATTTTCTATAAAAACCCATACTTCAATAGATACTAATTTAAACTCAAAAAATTATTCATTCGAACTAGAGGAAGAAAGTGTTTTTGAAACAGCTGAAGGAAAACTAATAAAAAAAACAACACAAATCCTGAAGGATGCAAATGGTAGTATAATTCAAAAATCGTACAATACTATTAAATCAAAAAACAGAAGAAATGTTTATAATGACCCTTCAAAAAACACGATATTTAAAAATATTATCCAAGACCTAACAAGTTTCGGCAGACCAAAAGGAATTACCGAAAGAGTTGACCCTCACCTTTTAAGTAAACTTTTAAAGAAAGAACTTAAAAACCATGGAATCAATACTAAATTTCAAATTGGTCTATTCTCAAACAATAACCTCGTCTTAAAAGAAAAAGGTGTTGAAACAGCACAATTTATGAACTCCCCCTACTCTATTCAGCTTTTCCCTAGTGATTTCTTTTTCAGCAGAGACCATTTAAGCATTATTTTTCCTAAAGAACGTGGATTCTTAATCAAATCAGTTGGTGACGTCATCGCATTGTCATCTGTATTTATTTTAACCATTGTAATTGTATTTTGGATTACTTTTGCCACTGTTGTTCGTCAGAAAAAAGTAGCTGTTATTAAGTCTGACTTCATAAACAATATGACACACGAGTTAAAAACTCCTATTTCTACGATATCCCTAGCTTGTGAAGTTTTGAATGATCAAGAAATCCCTAAAACACAAGAAAGAACTTTGCATTACGTTGATGTAATTAACTCAGAAAACAAACGATTAGAGACATTAGTTGAAAATGTCCTACAAAGCGCTGTATTAGATAAAGATGATTTTAAACTTAAATTTCATGAAATTAATACTCAAGATGTAATAAATCATGCTTGCAACCAAGCCAAGGTAAGAGTAGAAGGAAAAAACGGAAACATAACTACACTCTTCAATGCTCAAACATCAATTATTATAGCTGACAAAATACACTTTACCAACATCATCAATAACCTTCTTGATAATGCTATAAAATATACACCGGTAACTCCATCAATTATAATTTCAACTCGAAATTTAAACAATGGAATTGTGATTGATGTTACAGATAATGGAATTGGAATAACGAAAGAAAATACAAGTAAAATATTTGATAAACTATATAGAGTTCCTACCGGAAACGTCCATGACGTTAAAGGATTTGGATTAGGTTTGAGCTATGTTAAGGCTATTGTTGACAAGCACCAGGGATCCATCAAAGTAACAAGCCAAATAGGAAAAGGATCTGTATTTAGTATTTATTTACCTTTTAAACCAAACGAAGATGAGTAACAATATAAAAATATTATTAGTTGAAGACGACGCTAACCTAGGATCTTTACTACAGGAATACTTAATAGCAAAAGGATATGACTGTCAACTAGAAACGGATGGAGATAAAGGAATTAAAGCATTTTTAAAAAATGAATTTGATCTTTGTGCACTGGATGTTATGATGCCGATTAAAGACGGATTTACACTTGCTAAAGAGATTAGAAACACGAATAAAGAAGTTCCTATTATCTTCCTTACAGCAAAGTCTTTAAAGGAAGATAAAATTGAAGGTTTTCAAAGTGGAGCTGACGATTACTTAACGAAGCCTTTTTCTATGGAAGAGTTATTGTTAAGGATAAAAGCAATCTTACGCAGAACAAATGGTGCCAGCACTGTAAAACAAGAGCTTAAATATTTTGAAATTGGTTCTCTTAGTTTTGATTACGATAGAAGAGTTTTAAAGGGGAAAGAAGATCCTGGTCAAAAATTAACAAGTAAGGAGGCTGATTTATTAAAGCTCTTGTGTGAAAACACGAATGATGTACTAGAACGTAATGTTGCACTAAATAAAATTTGGAAAGACGATAGCTACTTTAACGCAAGGTCAATGGATGTGTACATCACTAAACTTAGAAAGTACTTAAAAGCAGATCCAAAGCTTGAAATCGTAAACATGCATGGAAGAGGATTCAAATTGTTGACTAATTAAGAAATTAACAAGTCATCAAAATTATTTAACAGTCCTTTTTCTCAAACAATAATAAGCTTGTTATCAAGGCAAAAATAGTAACTCCGGCTTGAGTTTCTAATGTATCCTCCCAAAACATGCCAAGGATTAAAACAGCTTGTGTAATAATGAATATAAAGTCGAAAGAACCAGTATATGAACTCCAATAATAAACTAAAACAAAAAGAAAGATAAATAAACCAAATACCCCTAATGCAATTCCAGTAGAAAGGTACTGGTTGTGAGAACGCAATTTAAAAGTACGAATTTCATCATTCTTACTTTTTCCGTACTCTAATAAAAAAGATTTATTAACATCTCCTGTTCCAACTCCAAACATCCAATTATCCTTAAATAGTTTCGCTCCAGTTTTCCAAAAAATGAATCGCATTGTTATACTATTGCCTCTAAAATGACCTGACTGAATTGCTTCATTTATTTCCCAAAAAGATTGATAAACACGCTTACTCACCGGATTGCAATCAGTAAAGAATACGTTTGTTAATCCGTTTTCTATGTAATGAATATCTTGATTGGAAAGAGCCGAAATACCTATTGAATCTTTCGTTAAACCTTTAGATGCTAGGTAGCGATAAAGTATGGGGAAATAATTATACCCATTTCTAATTTCTTTGAGGTTTAAAGTACTTCTTTTAGTCCATTCTGATTCAACTTCATTCTTATTAATATTCCGATAGACATAATGTCCGTTCTCAGTTGACTTGTTATTTAAATCATGAAAATAATTTACTCCCGATTTTGTTTTTTCCAATGCGACATCTTCGTGATTTATAAAAACTAACTTATACATACGATATATCCGAAGACTAGAGTAAGCAAAAACAACCAATAAAATAGCACTCAACGTAACCGTTAATAATTTTTGTCCTTTTAAAATAAACTTAATAAATAACACTAAAATTATTGGAATCAAAACAATTCCTGTTAAGCTTTGACTATACCCCAAAATGAATACAATCCAACAAAGCGGTATAAGCAAAAACCATTTCGAGAAATGATTTAGCTTTGTTAGTCCCCAAAGTCCTAAACCAAAACCTACGCACAATATTAACGACAATCGAATAAGACTTATAAATGGTGAAATAATCCTTAAATCCACCCAATCCGACGCTGTATTATAATTTAAATTATAATTAACAAACCCAATAACAGTAGCCGTAATAGCAGAACTAGTCATTAAAATAAAAGCCGAAATAATTTGCTTACGATTAATTGAATAACTGGTAGTGAATAAAACCGGCAAAATAAATAAAGGTGTTTTTATCTTTACATCTTTCCAACCGAACTTCATATCTTCGGTATAAAACAACCCAAAAACAAAAATCAGAAACAAACCTGTTGATGCTAGTAATAACTTGTAATTATTTTGAAGGCCTTCCCATTTTTGTTTCCAATCCCACTTTACTAGCCAAGCAACGGCCATTAATATAATTGACAGGGAAGTCGTGAATTTAGAAACAGATATACTTGCAGACAAAGCAAATAGGCCTGTGAAAAAGATGTAATATCCTATTTTTTCGTTTTTGGTACCCAACTTATATTTAATTTCCAGATAAAATAGAAGTGTAACGGTCCTTATTGGTTAAAATCTCAACAGCTTCGTCTACAAAAAGATCATTCCCTAAGCTACTTTCAATTTTTCCTACTTGAAAGAAAAAACGAGAAGCGATTTCAATTTCTAAGAACCCTTTTATTTGGCTTTTAAACTTATTTAAATCCAACTTCTTTTTAAGAATTATTTTATCCTCAATCAATTTAATTTCTGAAGCTATGTCAACTAGTATACTATCTTTTTCAGCGCTCTTCTTCAAAGCTTTTAGTCCTTTACCAGTACTGGTTTGGTAA
This sequence comes from Flavobacteriales bacterium, assembly GCA_029251005.1. Lineage (GTDB taxonomy): Bacteria > Bacteroidota > Bacteroidia > Flavobacteriales_C. The sequence continues at coordinate 32,941 of JAQXEE010000063.1, forward strand.
TCGTATTCATTATCTAACAAGTAAGTAATAAAAGATTGATATTCATCATCAGTTAACCTGAAGTTTTTAGCATTACTTATTGAATCGTGCTCAAGAACATATTTAGTAGCAAAATTAAATACATGATTTTTAGAAAGTAACGCTCTTGTTATTGCACCATATTTCTCGCGATCCTTTTCAACATCAGGTTTAATACCCGCTCCATCTAAAACTAATCTTCCATTTTGAGTTTTAAACTCAGTTAATAAGGAGTCTGGAATTTTCTTTGGATTACCATCTTCGTCCTTATGAGCGTAATCTATTGCTTGAATACACCTACCACTTGGAATGTAATATTTAGCTGTTGTTACTTTAATACTTGTGTTGTATTTCAAATTGCGAGTTGTTTGAACCAATCCCTTCCCATAAGTGTTCGACCCTAAGATAACTGCTCTATCAAAATCTTGTAGTGCACCACTTACAATTTCACTGGCTGAAGCAGATCCTCCATCTACCAAAATCACTATTGGAATTTCTTTGTCTAATGGTGCGTTGAGTGTTTTGTAAATTTTAGTCCATTCTTCAATTTTCCCTCGAGTTTCAACAACCTTTACTCCTTTTTTAGTAAACAAACCAACAATGTTTATTGCTTCATGTAATAAACCTCCCGGATTACCTCTTAAATCAAATACCAGTGATTGGAAATTTGGATTCTTTTTTAATTCTAAAAATGCAGTTTTCACTTCTTTGGATACATTTCTCGTGAAACTTTTCATTTTAATATAGCCTACATTCTCGGTAATCATTCCCTGATAAGGAACACTTTTAATTTGAACTTTCTCCCTTTTAAAAGACACTTCAAAATCCGCTTCTGTTCCAGGTCGCTGAATGGTAACAGTAATACTTGTACCAGGATTCCCTTTTAATATTTTACTCAAATCAGATGTCGATTTACCCTTAACATCTTTCCCATCAACTTTTAAAATCACATCTCCACCTCTTAAACCTGCTTTAAAAGCTGGAAAACCTACATATGGCTCACCAACAACTACAAAGTCATCTATCTTTCGAATACGGGCTCCAATTCCTCCATACTGACCAGTAGTCATTAACTTATAATCCTCAATATCAGATTCAGGATAGTATACCGTATAAGGATCGAGACTTTTTAGCATGGCATCTATTCCAACCTTCATTAATTCTCCAGGTTGAGTACCATCAACGTAAAGTGAATTTACTTGCTTGTATACTTCAGTAAAGATGTCTAAATTCTTACCCACTTCAAAACGATCCGAAGTGTCTTCTAATTCAACAAAACTTAACAGAATTAAGGATAAGAACCCCGCCAAAAAATAGATTTTACTTTTTTTCATAATTATCAATAGTTTTGGCCAAACGGGTTAGTAATTCTTTTATTTTAGTTTCAACTAATTCAAAACTAGGAATAGACTCCGCATTACAAATAATCATTGTGTTTACGGCACAATGATTATTATTCATAGCCGCGTATAAAATGGTTTTATTTAATCTTAAAGATTCTTTCACCAATCTTTTTATGTGATTTCGGTCAACAGCTCGTTTAAATTTCTTTTTAGGTACACCAATTCCAAATTTGGCATTTACAACATCCTCATGAGAAACAGTATAGAACGCTCTAAATGGATAGGAAGCAACAGATAATTTTGGGCCTCCAAAAATATCTTCCACAATTTTTTTCCCCTTAAGCCTCTGACTTTTATCTAATGTATTTCTCATATCAGTCTTCAATATACTCGCTAATAAAAATAATCATTTAAAAGAGAATAATTTAAAATCTAATCATAAACGAGGAAATACTTTAATATAGAGAGTGCATCTTTAAGATAAAGATGCTAAAGTCAACCAAATAACAGTGAAAAATTCATAACATTACAATAAATAAACGCTCCAAAAACTTGTTCCTGTTATAAAGTCAAACTTTCACCAAGAATACTCCTTAATTGGATTTTCGCTTTGTATTTGAAAAAACACCTTAAATTTCTAAGCAAAATTAAAACACACTGTTTCTCCAGTTGAAAAAGAAAATAAAATCCTGAAAGAGTTTCACTTTTAAGATTTATAAATTTAGAGAATAGATCATATTTGATTTCTTTCAAGCAATGACTACTATACAATAAGTTCATCTCAAAAAAACTGGGTTCATTGATGCCGAACCAAGCATAGCTGGGAATATTAACTATTTATCTCGATAAATCGCTGAATATCTCTCGACGTTCCAAAAACAATTAAAGTATCCGTTTGCTTAATAATCGTATCAGCCGACGGAACTCCTAGGATATGCTGAACGACTTCGATGGAGTTCCCTTTGTCTTCTTCGAAACAGCGCTTAATTGTAATTAAATTTAAGCGATACTTATTTCTCAAACCAATATCTTCAACACTTCTTTCGGCAATGTCTACAGGAGGTTTTATTTCTGCCACCTCGTAATCATCTGGTAATTGTAAAAACGAAACAATATTTGGATTAATTAATTGTTCAGCTACAAATACTCCAATTTCTTTTTCAGGTTCTAGGATTTCTTCTATACCCATTCTCAAAAGAATTTTTTTCTGATTTTCATCATTAGAGCGAGCAATTATTCGTTTAACGCCCAATTCTTTCAATTGAAAACAACACAACAATAATGCTTCAAAATTGGATCCAATCGCAACAACTACAGCGTCACATTCATGTATATTTTGTGCCTCGAGAGCCTTTCCATCTGTTGCATCCATTGTTACCGCCAAAGCAACAAAATCTTCAACCTCTTCAACAAGATCCTCTCTATTATCAATTGCAATTACCTCAGCACCTCTATCACTTAAAATTTGAGCAATAGCTTTACCATATTTACCCATTCCTATTACAGAAAACTTTGTACCTCTCATGAATGAAATTATTGTATTAAACGAAGATAAGGTTTAAGTCCCTTTTAATAAAAGGATTTAAGAAGGGAAATGTTTTTGAAAAA